>JBAVPI010000220.1:0-12794 GCA_049692915.1 Pyrinomonadaceae bacterium | reverse complement strand
GGGGCTAGAGTCGTTAAGCACTTTCACAGAGGTGCTAAACTACTCGAATGGAAAGACGAAACCGCTATTATGCGCGTTCCCGAATTTCCGAGCGTAAATTTCGCCAACTGTTGCGCTACTTTGCGATGGATTTTTCCGCCACCGATGTTGCCGAGTTGACAGACATCAGACGTAAAGCTGTGACCATGATCTTTCTCAAGATTCGCCAACGGATCGCGCAAGAGTGCGAGCGCGCTTCGCCATTTTCCGGCGAGGTTGAAGTTGACGAATGTTATTTCGGTGCGCGGCGCGTGAGAGGCAAGCGCGGGCGCGGTGCAAGTGGTAAGACTCCAGTCTTCGGCCTGTTGAAGCGTCAAGGGAAAGTCTATACGGAGATCGTGCCCGACTGCTCGAAAGCCACATTGCAAGCCATTATTCGCGGTCGCATCGAACTGGAGACAGTCATTCATTCGGACGGTTGGCGCGGTTATGACGGACTGGTTGATGTTGGCTACGCGAAGCATTACAGAGTGCATCACGGTAAGAATGAATTTGCCAGAGGCACGCATCATATCAACGGAATTGAATCGTTCTGGAGTTATGCGAAACATCGCTTGCAGAAGTTTCATGGCATCGCGCCGCATACGTTCTACTTGCACTTGAAAGAATGCGAGTGGCGCTTCAATATGCGCCACTCTAACTTGTATGCCGAACTGCTAAAGTTGTTGAGAACTTATCCGCTTTAACGACTCTAGCCCCAGGACAAATATGGCCTCTACGAGGTACTCAAAGAGTACCTTGAGGAATCTCGCCCTTTCCTCTTGAAAAGGTGCGGACACAGCAACGAGCAAGCGCTATTCATTTCAACCAGAAAGGGACGGGCCCGCACAGAACGAACGTCCGCGAGGCTGAGTGAGTATCAGGTATCTGCTATTTATACCAATAACATGGAGAAGCATTTGGTCGAAAATAAATACAGGGGAACAGGAATCCCCAATGTGAAAAGAACCGGCCCGCACAGCGTGCGACATGTAAGGGGTACGAAGACATACAGAAAGACTAAATCCTTTAAACTTGCCGGGAACGCGAACCAGAATTCCGAGGGAACAGCACGGAAACATTATAGCCGGATTACGAATGAGGAGCTGAATCTGGAAGTGAATGAGATTCTGTTCGATGATGAATAATATAAATCCAGTTAATATGCCTGAGACCATTCAGAAATGGTCTCAACCATCGGTCTGCCATAGGAAGTAAATCGAACCGGTGAATAAGAGCCATTCCTAAACAGCCGGTACATCTCCTACTTGGTCGCAGACAGCCATTAATCGGACGAGCAAATCTCTTACAACCTCTTCACTGGCATCACGCCATATCTCACAGTACATCTAACTACAGGTAAGAGTGGTGGGATGAATTGCTTAAAAGCAATGAGATGACGGAGTTCACTTAAATCCAAATGGATAAATGTTTTGTCTATATTGATAGCTCCCGGACACAACTCGTATCTAACTACTTTTATAGCATCTGTGCCGGCGCGTATATATATTAACGTCCACGATTTAAATTGCTGTAGAGTCAATACTTATGTTCACTGGTGGTTAGATTGCTCTAAGACGGTATTTTGGAGAGAGTTAGATTTACCGTGCGCTTGAGCTTATAGAGGCGCCGCACCTGTAAGGGCAGATAGTCATTCAGTGAGCGTATCACTCTACTGGATTTTATCCCTTAACGCGCTCGAGAATTCTTCGCGGGCATGAATTAAATTTCCCCAACCCAACATATAAAAATCATTCTGCATTGATCTCGATAACTTTGTGCTGCGCCATCCGGGCGACGATGGAGCGCTGACGCTCGCGCTCCAACTTGTAATACTGCAAACCTCTCTCAACCTGCTCCTCACGCGGCGCGTCGGCAAGGCCGAACACGATCGCATTCTTGAAGCGAACAGTGTCCGCCTTCTCCGGGCCAGATGCGTGACAGATCTCATACTCGCGCACGCGCTCGCCAACTTTTATCGTGACCAGTTCAATCAGGTCGGCGTCCGAGGCGTTGATCAGATCGAGTTGCGTTGCGGCCAGACCCCGGAGCGTCTCCCAGACGTCGACGGGCAGGGCGATCATCACCCGCCGGTAGCCCGCCTCGTAAGGGATATCTTCCAGCTCCAGGTAGACGTAATTATTTTCGTGCGCCTGTAGGTAGAAGTGGAAGTTCCTGCCGTAGGCGAGTGTGGTCCTCACAGTCATATTAACTGAAGTCCGAGCCCGAGGGTTACATAAGCACCCGCACGTTCTTACGCCATGAAAGACCCGAGGTGACGCGAAGATGAAACTCAGAGAAGCTAAGCGTGTGGTCCGAGCGCTTAATTTCCGGCAGCTCGCCGAGCTGGACGCTTGGCTGCACGGCCTGCTCGGAGCGGCAGAGCGCACAGGCGGCCACGAGGCGATGAAGTACTCTGCCGGTCACAAGACCTACCGGAGCGAGATGGTTCGCTGCGGCAAGGAGAGCTGTAAATGCGCCGACGGTAAGCTCCACGGCCCCTACTGGTACGCCTACTGGACCGAGGGCGGGAAGACCAAGTCGCAGTACGTCGGCAAACATCTGCCTAAGGGCGTCAAGCCCCCACGAGATGCGAAGCCGCGTCGTGTCCGATAATTCTTATGTAATGACGACGCTCCGATTTCTTACATAAGAATTATCGGACGCACGCCGCCGGCCTGTTTTCATGTGCCTGGCCTCACCCTCCGCACCTGCTCCCATGCGTACGAGACGCCCTCACAGCTGATAGAGACACCTCACTCCCGCTCGTTGAGTTTCCGCATCAACCTCATCTTCGTCCGCCGCACCACCTCCGCCCTGTGCACGTCTCCCGCCAGCCTCCGGCTCATCTCCTCCACCTCCACACCTACCCATTCCACCTTGAACGCCGCTGCTATCAGTTCCGTGTTCTCCGAGAGCACGCCCATCTGCCGGCACTCCTCGAAGTAGCGCTCGTCCTCTTCCGCCATGCGCCGGTAGAGCGGCACGAGCAGTTCGCCCTCTTCCTGCGCGTCGAAGGCGTGCATCAGCCCCTCCGAGGCGTAGCTGCCCGCCTCTTGTGTGAGGACCGAGAGCAGGTACTGCTCCAAGGTCTTGGGGTCGGCGCGCAGCAGATCGTAGAGCCTGCTCTGCCTCTCGACCTCTTCCGCCGAGTAAGGCTCCGGCCCCTTCCTGCCGGTGCGCGTGGCGCTCTCCCGGCAGACCTCCTCGGTGATCTCCACGGCCTGAAGGCGGAAGTCGAGCATCACGCGGTAGTGCCGCTCCAGCGTCCGTGCGTCGTGCTCGTCGCTGCTCATTCTCGACCTCGTGTTTTCGGCAATGGGAGGTTCTCCTGTGTCGCCCTACCAGGGTGGCTCTCGGTATTCAGTTTTGTCAGGAAGGCTTGCCGTAGCTAGCCTTCGGTAGCTCTACCGCACCGTTTAGCTTGCGTTCACGCCTAGGAACTTCCGCGCCTCTAATACGCTCAGCATCCTGGGTCACCCGTCTCGCTCGAACCTGCAGGGGAACACCGCTGCCTGCTTAGTTGCCTACTGATGATTGCCGTTCCTGCTCGGCTGAGGGCTTGCCGCTGGGTTAGCAGAGTTGATGTTCGTGTGAGTATGTACCCGTGGCGGGGTGGGGGCTGGAGGCGCGCGCTTGATCAAGTTACCGGACGGTGCGTCGCCGGAAGTATCCCGGGGATGGATCGTGACATCGGGTTCGGCTGCGGGCGTCATGCTGTTATAAACGTACAGAGAGATGAGTCCCACTATTGCGAGGATGGTCGGGACGATGAAAAGCGCCCATGCAAGTGAGGTGAGGTGGAATGAGAGCCGTCCGTCTTTATGCCTCTCGTAGTACCAGAGCGCGGAACCCCTGCTATGGTGGGGACGTGAGTTCTCGTCACGATTCTGATCTTTGTAAGATGACATGACCTTTGGTATGTTCAGCGTGACTGACGCCTACCCGGCTCTTTCATTGCTAGGCGGTTCTGCTTTTTGATAACTGTCGAAGCGACCATGCGTGAAGCAGATCGTCATCGCTGATGATGGACATCGCCGCGAGGTTCTCGTCCTTTAACCTTTCGGCGGAGTTGAAGTATGTGGCGCGTTTAGGTGCAACCGCACCTAGCATAGACGCGCTGACATTAGGAAGCAAGCCCGAGAGCGGAATCTGCCGTTCAGTCGTCTCCGCGCCGTTAAGCCCATCAGAAGGAGGCTCATCCTTCTGATGGGAAAACTACCGCGTCGGACGCCGGCGCGCTTACCCGAAAAACTGCGTGAGATCCGATTGAAGTTGGGACTTTCGCAAAACGAAATGATCAGACGGATCGGCTTAGAAAGCGAGTTGACGCGCGAGCAGGTCTCATCATTCGAACTGGGGAGACGCCAGCCCAACCTCATCACGCTCTGGGCGTATGCCAACGCAGCGAACCTTTACGTCGACGCCCTCATCTTGGACTCCCTAGACTTGCCGGATGCGCTGCCGTGCCCCGTTAAGAATGAGGGTTTAGCTACACGCGCCAACAAATCTCGGAGGAGAGGAGCTTAGTGTGGTCGCTCCCGGTCGCCTACACTCACGATCTAATTTTATTGAAGATGCTACTTCGATAACCCAAGGGCCGGATATTTATCCGTTCACGTCTGAACCCACCCCAATAGCCTTTTCAGCAGTTTTGCCGTGTAAGCGATGCTCCGCCCGGCATCGCGTCCCAGTGATGTCTCGACCATGATCCGGCATTCGCCGCCCTCACCGCGAATGACACATACTTCGATCTCGTCGAGTGAGAATGCCTGCGACGTGAATCTTGACCGGACGCCGCCGTGCTCCTTCAGCGCGCGGATGGTGACTTGGCAAGGGTCGTCAGAGCGGACGATCTCGTAGATCATTCCACCGGTCGCGCGTAGCTCTTCGCCGCACTTCGAGGCGACCCGATCGTAGTCCGCGCCAAGCGTCACTTCCCGCACGAGATGTCTTGCGCAACCGCCAAAGGGCAGTTCCCGCTTTAGCCTCGCTCGCAGCTGTAACTCCACCCACCAGAAGTATCCGAAGCCTCCCGCTAAAAGCAGAAAGGCTGGCGAGGGCAACAAGTCGAGCATGGAAGAAGGATTGCGACCTACCACTGATACAAACAACAGATCCAGACAGAACACCAAGAAGTTAAGGGCCGCCGCGAGCCCATAGCGCCTGGCCTTACGCGATATCCTTCGCAGTTCAGCGCCCTTCAGGGTTTCGACCACGGAGTCGGGGGGCCGCCGTAACTCGATCAGCTTGGGCGCGTGGTCGGCCGTCGCCGGGGTGGATGACGCAGATGCGCGTAGTGCATCTGCCAGTTCGTCGCTCGGCTCGCGTCCGTTAGCATGTGCCCGCTCGTGCTCCGCCTTCATCGAGATAAGCCGCTGTACTGGATAGGAAGATGGGTCGGAGTCAATGACTTTATGGTGCGCCGGGCATAACAGGATCAGGTTCTCGAACGCATGCAGTTCCTCCTCGCTAAGATGCGGGTTGTAGCGTGGGCCCTTGGGGCTCTGCGCCTCTATATGGCACATCTCCCCTATCAATGTACCCGAGGCTGGGTCTGCCAATGGTGCGACACATACTGGGAAGGCGCACTTGTTGCCAGAGAGCGCAAACAGGCGTTTGACGGTTCTGCGTGATGGAGCTTTCATGATTTCTCCCCGTTAAAAGCGTGAGGTGAGAGGCGAGCACATCTGCGATTTAAAGCCTTGCCTCAAAAGTCAGGTTGAGCCATAAGATGCTACGTAGCATTGCAAGCGGTATTCAATATTCAGTACCGATTTTGACTTTTGAGGCAAGGCTGTACATTGCTGCTCTGACGGACTTTTCGTAGGTCATCCAAAGTGCTTCCACGCCCTACTAAATTCATTGCGCTCATGATTCTCTTTTAATTGTCGAGCGTTGATCCATTACCTAAGTCGAACCAGCTATAAAGTTTGGTATCCTCAAGTATGCCTGATAATCTGTCGATGACTTCAACATATAGCTTCGCCCTTCAATCACAAAGCCGTCCAAATTGTGCTCTATCGTATAGGCCGAGATATCGGCTATGTTGTTTATGAATCCCCTACCTTTGAAATTCAGGGAGGTATTACACAAGACACCGTAACCGGTACGTGCCTTGAATGCCATAAGCAGCTCATGCAAATGGCTGTTAGTCACAGGGGACACCGTTTGAATGCGCGCCGTCCCATTGACATGTGTCACCGCAGCTAGCGCATCCGTAGAAACGAAATGCGTGTAAAGCATAAATGGGCTCGGGTGATTGCAGCCAAACCATCTAACAGCATCTTCTTCGAGGCAGACGGGCGCAATCGGACGAAACTGTTCGCGTTGCTTAATCTCATTCAGCCGCACCCTAGTGCTATCATGGAATGGGGAAGCAAGAATCGAACGATTTCCCAACGCGCGTGGTCCGATTTCGTATTTTCCATTTACCCATCCGATGATCAGATTGCTAGCTAACATGTCGGCAATCATTGCGTAGTTCGTTTCATACTCATCAAATAAAGATGCGTCGAATGCGGCATTGGCTATAAATTCAAGGCCAGAGTAGACATTCCAATCTATCTTAGGGCTCCCTGTTAAATGGAACTGCGCGTCAATCGCCGTGCCGATCGCTGAGCCTGAATCGTTGGCAACAGGTGGCACGAATATCTCGGAAAAAAGATTGGTCTCCTTCCACTTCGTGTTCCAGTCACAATTAAGTCCGCAGCCTCCAGTGATCAGCAACGGCATGCCTCTCATCAGGTTCAACTCGGTAAATTGATAAAAACGATCAAATATTCTGTCGCTGAAAATCCCTGCGAAATTACGAAACTCCGGATCATCCAATCCTACGTTGTAGTGTCGACAATGCCTTAACACCTCACACTCTTTCGGCTCTAGGTGCAGGCAATCCTGCATGAGAAACGCGATTATTTTCTCCTCTTCATCAGAAGGCTTGCTTCTCTTCGAGAACGAAGCCAAAGCCATGAGTTTCCCCGCGTCAGAAAATCGGGAGAATTCTGCAACACTCTTATCAAAGGTCGGGTCTGCCAAACCATAGAGCAGGGCATAACGATGCCCAGGTTCAGGCATGACATCGGCGAGCTTTGTTATGTTCAACTCGGAATCGATTTTGTAGAACGAGCCGATCACTCCTTCCCAAAGCAACGCATAACAGGGAGTGCCCTTGGGCAGATTCGACATGCCAAAGGCACAGAGAAGATGGGAACGTTCGTGGGATGATGAGAAGTATTTAACCGTCTTTCCCAAGAGGTGTTTTTGACCAACTATAATGTCGCTGTTATTGACGCCATGGTATCCAGCAAGAAAGTGCCGCCCAGACAGATGCATGTCGCCAGGCCACCACCCACCTCCACAAAGCACGTCGGGAACTTCCTTGAGTTCACCGAGATAGCTGAACACATCCGGAATGGACAGTGGTGAGTGTCGATAACGGGAGTCTTTTTCAGCCTCAATTGATGCTACTAAATGTCCGTCCTCAAGATAAGCGAATGCGCCATCGTGACCCGGATTGAATGATAGAATTTTCATTGTGCAAGCTGACTCTAATTAGAACTACGCAGCCTAACTTACCTGGCCTAGATCATCCGGCCCGGACGAGGAAATAACGGAATTGGCCTCCAGAGAAATCGATTCTACTATGGTGATTGCAGGGAGCCGTCGGTTGTTGATTCGCCCGGCAAGTTTGGTAGAACGAGACAGCCAACTGTTGACATGGAGCGACAGTGGAAGGTGTGGTATTGGTGTCGGATCCCAGATCACGCGCCTATGGACCAGATTATCGTCAACTAACCAGTGGATCTCGCACGGGCTCCACTCAATTGCGAAGCGGTGGCTTGCTTTGGATGCGTCAAACCCGAGTTCAATATAGCTTGGAGCACCTCTATAGCCATAGTCAAAGTTTGCTCCTTCGCCACCTGGGTTGTAGAAGACATTGACCAAAAGGCGGTCTGGTCGATTCCCCGCGATTTCGATATCTATTTCCTGTCGTGGTGAGTTACGGTGGAGAAAAAATCCGGTGACCACCCCGGGTACATTTGAGGCTTGGATGGTTGCTTCGAATTTTCCGAACAAGTATTGGTCCCGACTGCATAACGAAGCGGCGGTATAATCTCGAACTCCTATGGGCTCCCTTTTGACGGAAAGCGTAGCCCCGTTTCTAGAACTGAATTCGACATTCGAGGGGCGAAACAACGCCAAGTTGTCCGTGAAAGTGTCGCTTCTTAGAAACCAGCGTCTCGTGTCGAGGCATTCCAAATAGTCGGTAAATCTAAACTTTCCAGAGTCCGTTTGCCCATCCTCTGTCGGGACAGCGCTAATTCCTTGCCACCACTTACGGGGTTCAATGACCCATGGCGACCAATCACGCCTAGGGCTTTTGCACTTTAGGACTTGGTCCGCTTCAATTGTTCCGTCGAGAATTGGTCTTTGGCCAAGGTCATTCAGCGCAGGGTAGGAGCAGGTGGGCGGCGCACATCTGAGGTGTTCGCAAACGACTTGCCATTTGTTCGGTTCCTCTGAATGAAGCACAGTTAAGTCGGCACCTTTGAGGTTGTCATCAACACTGAGGAAAGTGCCATCTGCTGCGATGCCCGTGGATGCGGTAAGAATAAACTTTGCCTTCGGGTAGCGACTCCTCAATTCCCTGACTCTTGCGTCCAAAGATCCTATGTTTACATATGCGTCAAAAACCCGATTGCCTCTTCCCTCAAGAAGCCGTTCTAGTTCAGGAGCTGGTAATGCCTGGAGATCACTGCAGCATCTATATCCTAGCATTGACAAAGCCATTGCGAGCGATGAATGGCCGGAGCCTTCAGGCCCAAAAGCAAACACTGGTTGCTCAGCTGGGCGGATGTTAAATAGGGATGCTCCTTCACTAGTGATCGCGCCAATTGTAGTGAGAGTGGGAAGTATTGAATACAAGTTAGTAGATCTAGCGTCATGTCGTTGGCTAATAAGAGGCCGTTTAGTCGCGCGTACATCCAGCACTTCGAACTGGTGATTTATCCAGAGGTCAATGGGGCCACGACAAGGAAGTAGGCGAAGAAGTGTCTCAGCACCCTTGCGGGAAAGAACATATCCGGACAGATGCCAGAGCCCGCGCACTGGGCGGAATACGTTACTTGAAAGAAAGGTTTTTGGCGCACCGTGCTTCACTTCGAGATACGACACATAAAGAACGTCGAATCTGCCCTTCTTATCATATTCGGCCACGACTTCGCCCCACGCCTGGTCCAGATATCCTGAAAATCCGAAACGAAACCATACGTCGTCTTCAAGGATAAGTGCATATTCATGATTACTCGACGCAACCTGCCTCCAAACATTGATGTGTGATCGAGCGACTGCAATCTCAGCCCGACTCATTCGAATCGGAGTATTTAGTTCGAGACGCGTGGGAAGAACTAACGGTTGGGGTTCTACAAAAAGCTGATCTCCAAGCGTATAAAATGGATCAATGTCGGCATCCTTGGGTGGCTCCTGCGAGAATTTATTAGCATCGACGGCGACATGCCGCTCAGTCAGGCTCAAGAGTTCGGCTCCCGACGAGTCCAATATGTGCCTGAGCTCTTGCTCCATCTTGGACCAGCGGCCCGGTTCACGATCAAGGTTGATGACATAGACCTTCTCAATCCTGTGGCCTTTCGCCGCACCTTGGACACCGATTGTTTGGCACTTCCGCCTCGGCAGAAGCCTCCGAAGAGTCAGCCAGAATCGGAAAACGTGACAGACAGCTGCTAGTGGACGGCGCGCTAAGTTCATCGCTCCTCCGCGCGTCGTGAGGCCCGATACGCTTGCCGATTCGAAAGCCTCCAGTTTCTCTTATCACTCCGGTAACTGAGTGGCCACTTACTGGTGGAAGTCTTATCCCAATCGTGCACAACGAGTAGTGCTTCCTCCGGACAGCTTTCATCAGCGACCACTTCGAATATGGATCTGGTGAGGTTGCCGGGGCCAGTGGTTGCATGGACTTCGGGCAGCTCGCCTTCTGATTCTTGCTCAAGGGCTATCGTAGCGTTCAGCAGTGCACGCTCTATAATTGGATGATTGCGAACCGCAATCAAAGGGGTGGTATTGAAGTAGAAGATCCAGCTCAATTCGTTTGCCCCCGGATTAACAAAAACTGAGGGTGGAACCATCTGAGCTGTCGCAATGTCGTAGCAGAACGGCTGTAGCTTCAAGCGCCCATCGGTGAAGAGGTGATCGATTGTCGTTCCATGATAGATGTCGTCAGCGTCAATATAGAAGCCCCCCTCTACGAAGATGTAGGAGTAACGGAAGTAGTCCGACTTCATTGAAGGGTGATAGCACTTGTCAAATGCACTCTCATGTCGCGAGCCCAAGTGGATCCGGATAAATTCCCTTGCAGATCTCTCGTCGTAAACCTGAAGCTCGAATCCGGATTGCTCGAGTTTCTTCCATGACTCCATGCAATCCCTAACGTCCCGGGGCAATCGGCCAAGATCATCCCAAAACTGCACTATGCGTCTTGGAGGTGTAGCTAGTGTGGCTAGGTGCGCTGCGGGCACCCGGACTTGTTCATTGGAGCGTTGTACCAACTCCCGGACGAAATTGGAGCGAGCACGGTCATCCTTTCCTAGGGGATCTTTTTCATTGGATTCGTGCACATTCATGTGGTTGTTCATTGTATGGGTGGCTTCCACAGGCGAACGCCCGAATTAACGCGGCGCGAGGAGCCATGATAAGAAGTTAGTCTCGCAGATGAAAGCTCCGCTATTCGCGCTCGCCTTGAATGAGTTCCTATGAAAGTCAACGCTCAAGCCGCGCTAGGCGGCGGCAGCGAGCGCCCGCAGCTTGCGGTTGTAGAGTCTGTCCTCTAAGTACCAGTAGTCCAGCCCCTTCTTGAGCATCACGAATATCACCGTCAACAGTTTCCTCGCCGTCGCGCAGATGGCTTTGCCCGCACCCTTCTCCCGCTTCTTCTTTTGGTAGAAATCCATCAACGGCGTCTTTGTCTTGTTGACCATCGCGAGTACCGCCCGGATGGCTATCGTGCGCAGCCGCCTCTGGCCTTGCTTCGTGATCGCCCCACGCCGCATCGTCTCGTTCGACTGCCTGACTGAAGTCGCCAGCCCGGCGTAAGCGACCAGTTGCTTCGACTGCTCGAACAGCTCTATGTCGCCGATCTCCGCCAGCAGCGCTATCGCTGAGAGCAGGTTCAGCCCATGCACCTGCAACAGCCGCCGCAGCCCCGGCAAGCCTTTGCCCGTGCGAACGATCTCAGCCTCAAGCCGTGCGACCTCCTCGTCGAGCGCCGACAGTTGCCGCAAGCTCGCGTCCATGATTGCTCGGTCTGCACCCGCCAGGTCGTCACGCTGTGCCAAGCGCTGCCAGCTGCCCACTAAGGCGAAGGCTGCTCCTGAGAGCGCCACACCATTGCGAGTCAGCGCGGCATGCCCCATGTTCTTCAGCTTCGTCGCCATCCCGACTAACGTCCCGCGGGCTTGCAGCAGGTAGCGCAAGCGCCTGACCTGCTCCGAGGGCACGGGCACCGCAGGCAAGTGGCCGAGCTTGAGGAAGCGGGCCAGCGCCCATGCGTCAGCCTTGTCCGTCTTCTTCTTCGAGCGGGCGATAATGGAAAAGCGGTAGGTGTCCACGAGCACGACGCGGCTTACCGATGCCTTGATCTGGTCATAGAAGTAATAGAAGTTGGCCGTCACCTCGACGGCCACCTCATCCGTTTTCCTGAGTTGCCGCTTGAAGCGCGCAAGCCCCTCGCGGGTGAGTGGGAAGGTCTCTAAACGCTGGGTGTCATCCGCGGCGAGGAAGTAATCGACCGCCTCCCGGCCCAGTGCTTTGGTTTCGGTTCCACATATGTCGAGTCCTTGTTTCGTATCCAAATTCGAGTTTACAGGTGTTGCCTAACAAGCTCACCGTCAGAGATCATTTGTCGCTCTTCCCTCTCACCCAACCCCGTCTCGCTACACGAGACGCATGAACTGCCGCGCATTCCTCGCGCCCTTGCTGCAGTTACAAGACGCGCACGCCCAACTCAGGTTGTTCATGTGGTTGCCGCCGCCGTTGACGCGGCTCACGCGGTGATCCACATGTCCGTCCGGCGCGTGGCGCCGGCAGTAGGCGCAGACGCTACCGTCGCGCTCGCGTACGCGCGCCCTTAGACTCGCGCTCAAAGGCTCGTCATTCCTCGCCCTAAACCTGACGCGCGCCTTGGGGGCTGGGTCGTGGAAATCTCTGAATACCAAAAACGCCAACCCTAGAATTACCAGAAAACCCCACCACCCGTTCGATTCGCCCACCGCAGCACTCTGCTGCGCCTCCCGCGCGTGTGAGAAGAAATAGCGGAGCGACGAGACGCTCTGCGCCGGGTAAAATCTTCCGTCCGCGCAGAGAACGAGATCGGTCTCAGTTATCCGGTCAATCCCCACCCGGGCGAGGGCGTTATTTCTGATAATGGTGAACATCTCCTGCCTCCTTCACAAACTAAGTTCCGCCGCCGCCCCCAGCCAGTGCGGGCATGGCAGCCGAGAGTCGCAGCGGTCGCACTTATGCTCGCTAATCGTTTGGACGAACTGCGTCTTTCCGAAGTCCTTGAAGCGCGACGCGACGCGCGCCGCCTCATTCGCAAAATCTTTGTCCCTGCCCCACATGTACGGGTAAATCGCCCCGTCCTCGCCGGAGAAGACGAACGGCTTGATCTTAGGGTCGCGCATCCGCAGCAGGACGAAAGGCACGCGCTCGCCCGCCCCCAGCTTGCCCCACAGCAGCCCCTTATCCTGCACAACCGCTTT
>JBAVPI010000219.1:0-4313 GCA_049692915.1 Pyrinomonadaceae bacterium | reverse complement strand
CGCGACCGCGTGCCGCCGGAGGGACGCAACGCCTCGATCTTCGCCGTCACGCTCGAACCGGCGGGTGGCCTGCCCGCTCCCACCGGCGCGAAGTTCATGCTCGGCAACGCATCATAAATTCTCGCACGCCGCGAGGCTCACGCTCGTCCGTGCCGACCTCAAACCGCTTGCCCCACAGAATACGTTCAACGCCAAATGGCTATCGCGGCAGCCCCTCGCCGCCGTCTCGCTTTCGGCGTTCCCGACTTTCTTGTTACACTGTGACTCTCGCGCGCGCGGTGCGGCGCGGCGGCATGATTTAAGTGTGACGAGGAGGGGGCAAGACGTGGCCGAAGAAAAACCGAAAGTGGCGAACCAGATTTCGTCGGAGACAGGACAGTTCGACGCGCGATTTATGCTCTGGCGCATGTTCTGCTCGGAGAACGATATTCCCGTCGAGACTTTGCCGAGCGCGCTCGAAGGCGAGGCGAGGGTGAAGTGGGATCAAATCAAGAACGATCAGCTTCACAAGCCCGCCGAGAAAAATTCGGGGTCGGAACCTTAAAGGAAAAACGTTGACGGGTGAGGGACGGGAAACTTTTAACTTGACGCTCGTCCCGGTCGCTCGTCTCTGCTCTACAAATACCGCCCGGCGTCGTCCGCGCCCGTGAGGAACGGATTCGTCAGGCGCTCGCGACCGAGGGTTGTCTCCGGCCCGTGACCGGAATAAACGGTTACGTCGTCTCCGAGCGGCATGATTTTGTTCAAGAGCGAATCCATCAACTGCTCTGTCGAGCCGCCCGGCAAATCCGTCCGCCCGATTGAACCCGCGAACAGGCAATCGCCCACGAACACTTTTCGCTCCCGCGCCTCGAACAGTACGACGTGACCGGGCGTGTGTCCCGGACAGTGCAACACCTCAAACTCCAACTCACCGACCGCGTACCTCTCGCCGTCTTTCCAGTATCTTTCAACCGGCGGCGGCGCTTCGTAACTGAAACCCATCCTCGCCCACTGCGACTGCGGGACGCCGAGCCAGAGTGGTTGTTCCGGCAGCGCACGGTAGAGCGGTTCGTCCGCCATGTGAAGGATAATCTCCGCTTCGGGCAGTCTCCGCTTGAGCGCCGCCACTCCGCCGACGTGATCCATGTGCGCGTGTGTCAGCGTAATCGCCTGAAGTTTTAGTTCGTGCTTCTCAAGCGCCGCCATAATCTCATCGGCGTCCTCGCCCGGATCAACACAAACGGCCCGGCGCGTCCGCTCGCAACCCAACACGCGCGTATGCTGCTGAAACGCCGTCAGCGTGATCTGCTCGATAATCATGTCCTCTCAAAATCCTTCCCTGAAGCGTTAATAATTTTGCCGCGACGCATCCCGATAAGAGTATAGATAGCCCGCCACATTTCCGCCAACGGGAGAGGTTTTTAAGGCTTTGACGGTTGATGCGCGCATGATTGGCGACATGGTGTGCTTGAGAATGACGCGTGTGCTTGAGAGTGATGCGTGTGCTTGATAACGGAGCGGAAACATTTAAGGCGGAAGGGCGAGGCGAAAGTTCTGGCTTTGCGTGCCTCGCTTTCGTCATCCACCCTTCCGCCTTATTCACTCGCACTTACTTCCGAATTGTTCTTACTTCCAGCGCGTTCTTACTTCCGGCTCGTTCTTACTTGTGCGCCGCTTCGACCATTTCAGTTCCATGATGGAAAGCGGCTTGCCAGCGCCCGTCGCGCTTGATCCAGATCGTCGAATGCCGCATGCCGTTGCCGACGACCTGCCTCGGCCCTTTGACGGTATAGGTGACGAGCGTGGCATCGTCGTCGAGTTTCGTCTCCTTAAAGTCGCCCGCGATTGCGCCCGACATGTCCATGCCCTCCGACTCCATCTTCTTCATCCCGTCAACCGACTCGGCCTTGCTGAAGACGCCCTCCGGCTCGACCTCCATCGAGTCGCTCGCGAGGAAGCTGGCGAAGGCGTCCCAGTCTTTCCGCTTGAGAGCGTCCCAGACCGCCTTCTCGCTGTCGGTGGCGGTCGCCGTCGCTGCCGCTGTGCTCGACGGCGAGGCGTTCGCGGCGGGCGTCATCGAAGTCGCGGGCGTGTCGGTCTTCATCGGCGCGTTGCTGTTCGAGGCCGCGGAATCGCCCGTCGGCATCACCTTCGGCTCGGTGTCCTGATGAAAGACGGCCAGCCACTTACCGCCACGGTTGAGCCACGCGCTGCTGGCGTGCAAAGCGCCGGGAGGAACCGGCTTACCACCCATCGTCCCCTTCATCGCCACGTCATAGATGACGACGGCGGCGTCTTTGTCTATGTTCACCGTCTTGAAGTTGGTGAGCGACACCTCGGTCACATCAATGTCTTTGAGGCCGTGGATGGTTGCCGCCTTGTCATAGATGCCGTCGCTTGAGACGTACACCATGTCGTCGGCGAGCAACTGGCCGAGGCCGTCGAAGTCCTTGCCCTTGATGGCGTCCCACACCTGTCGCTCTTTGGCGACGACATCCGGCGCGGCTGCTGCGGTCGGCGACGAGACGGGCGTCGCGGCGTTGATGTTAGTGGCGACCTGATTAGCGTTGTTTCCCCCTTGCTCCGGTGCAGCGCAGGCCGAGGCGGCGAGCGCCAGCACGACGACCAACATCGTTCTCTTCATAAACCGAAAATCCCTTCACGCGGAGATAAGCTAGAGCGCGTGGTTTCTATGTCAAAACAGGCGGGAAGTCAATGGAAAGGACGAGAGATAAAGGTAGAGGGATGACGAAAGGCAAAATCTCTCGCCTTCGCTCATCCCTCGCCGCTTCCGCCTTCATCTCTTAATTCAGTCGCGTGCGATCTCGTCGCCCGCATTGCCGAGCAGTTGCGCCTCTTTGTCGGCGCGCGGGAAGCGCAGACGCCACGGCATCAGGACTGACTCGAAGATCACTTTGCGCGAAATCTTCGACTGACCCTCGCGCCGGTCGGTGAAGGTGATGGGAACTTCGGCGACGCGCAGACCGCCGCGATGCGTGCGGTACGTTGCTTCGACGAGGAAGGCGTAACCTTCGGCGACGATCAGCCCGTCGAGAATGTGTCGCAGTGCGCGTCGGCTGTAGCAGCGAAAACCGCTCGTCGTGTCGCCGACCTTGAGGCCCGTGATGGCGCAGACATAGCGGTTGGCGAAGCGACTCAGGAGCCTGCGTCGCAAGGGCCAGTTGCGCACGCCGCCGCCCGCGCAATAACGCGAGCCGATGGCGACATCCGCCCCGGCGCGGCTCGCGGCAATGAGGTCTGGAATGGAGGCGGGGTCGTGCGAAAAGTCCGCGTCCATCTGGACGAGCCGCGCGTAGCCGCCTTCGAGCGCCTTCCTGTAGCCGTCCACGTAGCTGCGCCCCAAGCCTCTCTGTCCCGCGCGGCGCAGGACGGAAAAGCGTGATTCGCCGGCGAACATTTTTTCGGCGAGGTCGGCTGTGCCGTCGGGCGAGTTGTCGTCCACGAGCAACACGTCGGCGTCCGCGACGATGCGTAGAATTTGTTCGACGAGAGCCGGGGCGTTCTCGCGTTCGTTGTAAGTGGGAACGATGATTAGCGTGCGGTCTGTGTTCATCTTCTCTTTTATTCAGCCCACGGCGGCGGTGTCCTGCGCGTCGTCCCTGTCGCTGTTTAGTCGGGGGTTTGGGGGACGATGAAGTTTTCACGCGCGCGGCGGGCGTCACTCTCTATTCTTTCATGCGGTACAGGTAGATCGAATCTCCGAAAATCTTTTCGGGCGTGCGATGGCGATAGTCGTCGAAGTAGTTCGTTCGTTGCTCTTCATTGAGCTTCACGCCGCGGACTTCATCGGGCACGGTCGAACCGTTGAGGAAGCTCGCCCCGATGGCGACGTAGCGCGTCTCTTCCGGCAGCGTGCCGGGCGGGACGAAGATTGACACCTGTTCGATGCCGTAGTGCTCAAGTATCTGCCAGTTCAAGAGCACGGAACCGACGCGTCGCTCGCCTCGCTCGTTCAAGTATAACGCCATTTGGCGAATGTCGTCGCCCCATTCGACGTTTGAATCCGAGAGATACCACCAGTGCGGCGCGCGCGACGCGAGTTGATTCATGTACGTCATGTAGTCGGGATAGGCCCGCGCCGTCTCGACGCCCGACCAGCCGAGCAGCACGACGACGAGCACGAGCGCCGCTTTTCGATTCGCGTAGCGCGTGAGCACCCAATCGAGGAACGCGCCGCCCATGATGAACAAAAACGGCAGCGCCGGCAGGATGTAGCGGACGCCGATGTTGATGCCGCTCATCATCACGAGCGCCGTGAAAAACAGGACGGGGACGAGCAGTATGAGCAAGCGCCCTTCCGGTCTGCGGTA
>JBAVPI010000218.1:0-3476 GCA_049692915.1 Pyrinomonadaceae bacterium | reverse complement strand
GAGGCGGCACGCCCGTTGATTACGCGCGCATCTTTAAGAGCCATGAGGTCAGCAGAAGGGCCGTTATCGTCTCGAAGCCAGACCCCGGCTTCACCGAAGAGGCGCGGAAGGAGAACGTCACCGGCGTCGTCAGACTGCGCGCCGTCCTGAGCGCGAACGGCACGGTGTCGGGCATCAGCGTGATTAACGGTCTCTCCGCCGGTTTGACTGAGCGCGCGATCAACGCGGCGCGGAGCATCAAGTTCCAACCCGCGCAGAAGGACGGGCGTGCCGTCTCGCAGTACATCACGCTCGAATACAACTTCAACATTTACTGAGCACGCTGTTCGTCAGTCTGAATGTTGAAAGCGAACAGGGCTGCCCGTGAAATTAAGGCAGCCCTGTTCGCTTGAACGGATGTGACGATGAACGCGAGTGTTGAAACTTATCGCGTCAGTTGTTCGGCCAGTCGTGTGATTCGCTTCACGCCTTCGTGCAGGCGTTCGAGTGAGGTCGCATAAGAGATGCGAAGATAGCCCTCCGCGCCGAAGCCTGCGCCGTCCGTGACGACCGTCTGTTCTTCGTGCAAAAGTTTGTCTGCGAGTTCGCCCGAAGTTTTCACTCCATTATTCAGACAGCCGCGCACGTCGGGGAAAGCGTAGAAAGCTCCTTCCGGCTCGACGCAACGAAAGCCGGGCACTTCACTCAACGCCTTGATGAGCCAGTCTCGACGCTCGCGGTATTCGGCGAGCATCCGTGCGACGCATTCCTGCGATGCGTTGAAGGCTTCCGTCGCCGCCGCTTGCGAAATCGAACTCGGATTGCTCGTCGAGTGGCCCTGCACCGTGAGCATCGCCTTCGTCCACCCGGCGGGCGCGAGCGCGTAGCCGATGCGCCAACCCGTCATCGCAAAAGTTTTGGAGAAAGAGCCTGCGATGCACAGGCGCTCGCGTATCTCCGGCGCGAGGCTGGCCGCGCTGAACACTTCCGCCGGAGGGTAAACAAAACGCAGGTAGCATTCGTCCGAGACGGCGTAGAGTCCGCGCGCCACGATTAACTCCATGATCTTCCGAAACTCTGCGGGCGCGATGACACGTCCCGAAGGATTCGACGGGGAGTTAAGAATGATGAGGCGCGTGCGCGGCGTGATGGCCTTTGCGACCTGCTCCGCCGTCAGTTGAAAATTCGTCTCTTCCGTCTCGATGAAGACGGGCGTCGCGCCCGCGAACGTGACGATTTCCGGGAACGTCACCCAGTAGGGTTTCGGGATTAACACTTCGTCGCCCGCTCCGACAAGGGTGACGACCGCGTTGAAGATCGCCTGTTTGCCGCCGGCCGTCGCCATCACCTCGTCGAAGTCGTAGCGCGTGCCGAACTCGCGCACGTAATAGTTAACGATTGCCTCTTGAAGTTTGCGCGTCCCGGCGGTCGCCGTGTACTTCGTCTGTCCCTCGCGCATGGCTTTGGCGGCGGCATCCTTGATGTGCGCGGGAGTATCGAAGTCAGGCTCGCCCGCGCCGAGGTCAACCACGTCAACGCCCGCCGCGCGCATCGCCATCGCGGCCTGCATCGCCGCGAGCGTCGAAGAGACCTGCATCTTAGAGACGTTGGCGGAGACGGGAAAGCTCTTTTTTTCCGTGGTCACGGGCGTGCTGGACATCAGTTTGTTCTCTCTGTTTACTGGATACTTCGTGAGATGTTAGCCTCCCGTGATACCGCGCGCAACCCGCGCGCCGTTGATGCGAATCCGCCGGTCGCGCACCCGCGAAGATGTTTGCCCACCTGACTTTTAAGACTCCCGGAACTTTTCACGCATCCGTCGCTCGACCGACACGGGGACGAGTCCTTCGATTGTGCCGCCGAGTTGATAGACTTCCTTGACGAGACGCGAGCTAACATATGAGTAAGCCTCAGCCGCCATCATAAAGACCGTCTCGATGCGCGGCTCCTGCCGCCGGTTCATCAGAGTCATCTGCAACTCGTACTCGTAATCGGAGATTGCGCGGATGCCACGCACGATGGCGTCGGCCTGCTGTTCGACGGCGTACTTGATGAGCAGCCCCTGAAACGATTCCACGCGCAGCACGCAGTCGTGATTTTTGATGCCCGCCAACGCTTCTTCCAGAATCTCACGACGCTCGGAGACGGTGAAGAGCGGCTGTTTCTCAGGGTGGACGAGAATGGCAATGATAATCTCGTCAAAGAGCTTGCAGCCGCGCTCGATGATGTCGAGATGCCCGTTGGTGACAGGATCGAAAGAGCCGGGATAGATGGCGCGGCGCATGTTGTTGGAAAGAAGCCTCGTCTGGTTTGGACGTTAAAAACAGACTGCAACTTAGCACAACGACTGACGGCAGAACAATACCTGCGAGCCGGACGTGAAGGGTGATTGGATGCTCTGATAAAGCGTTGATTGCGTCGTGCCACGAGTCGCCGACGGGCCTCTTGACACGGCGCGCGGGCGGGTGTTTCAATACAACGCGAAACGTGGTGAGTTAAGGCGACTTGCGGCCACGTAAAATAAACCGCTAAACAGCTCGGCGCGTCTCAATTAAAGACTCGTTAGAAAAAGGCTTTCACGATGAAGCCCCGCGTTGTTTGGCGCGGGGTTTCGCTTTGCGGGCAGAACGCTTGCAGAGAGCCGCGCGAGAAGGAGACGGACTGTAAACAGCATGAGCGATTTTCTCAAGACTTTAAAAGAACGAATCGTCGTTTTCGACGGCGCGATGGGCACCAACATTCAGACGCAGAATCTCACGCCGGACGATTTCGGCGGTCTCGACGGCTGCAATGAATATCTGGTCAACACAAAACCTTCGGCGGTCGAGCACGTCCACGCAGGCTTTTTCGAGGTGGGCTGCGATGTGGTCGAAACCGACTCGTTCGGCTCGACCTCCATCGTCCTCGCCGAGTATGACATCGCGCACCTCGCCTACGAATTGAACCTCAAGTCGGCGCAACTGGCGAAGGGTGTCGCGCGTGATTTCTCGACCAAGAGCAGGCCGCGTTGGGTCGCCGGTTCGATGGGGCCGACGACGAAACTTCCAAGCCTCGGCCACATCTCATTTCTCGACATGAAAGCGTCGTACGCCGAACAGGCGCGCGGCCTGCTCGACGGCGGCGCGGACATCCTGATCGTCGAAACCTGTCAGGACATCCTGCAAACGAAGGCCGCGCTCGCCGCCATCTTCGAGGAGTTCGCCGCGTCGAAGCGGCGCGTGCCCGTCATCGCGCAGGTCACTATCGAGCAGCAGGGAACGATGCTGATGGGCACTGAAATCAGCGCGGCGCTGACGGCGCTTGAGCCATTCCCCGTTGATGTCGTCGGGATGAACTGCGCCACCGGCCCGCAGCAGATGACGGAGAACGTCCGCTATCTCTGTCAGAACTCGAAGTTCCCCGTCTCGGTCATCCCGAACGCGGGGATACCTGAGAACGTCGGCGGCCACGCCTTTTATCGAGAGACGCCGGAATCGCTCGCGGCTGAGCTTTTGCAC
>JBAVPI010000217.1:0-1862 GCA_049692915.1 Pyrinomonadaceae bacterium | reverse complement strand
GGCCGTAGTTGACCCCGCGGATGTCCCCGCGAGGTTGCGCGCGACCGATAGAGCGCCCACGCACACGGAAGAGCCGGACGCGAGACCCCACGGCGCAAACCCCTCTTCGAGATTGACCGTTGTGATGCTCACTGTTACGCCGTCACCGAGTAAGAGAAAGCGAGGCCGACGTAGCCGGTGGCCCCGCCGTAAATCCGTATCGCGCCGTCCGCGCCCGACACGTCAATCGCCGCGATGCCGCTCGACGTGCACGCCGGGAACTGCAACGATGCGGGCGGCCAGTAGCCCGCGGGGAGATTCGAGATGACAGTCGAGAGCGTGCCGTCTTTGATGAAGCCCCGCACCTCCACGCGGTCGCCGATTTTCCGGTATTGTGCGACCTGATAACCTGCCCCGTAGTTGACCCAACCGTTTTGCATCGTGGGGATAGCCGTCCACGCGAGGCTTTGCGCTTCGACTTCGTAGCGGTTGGCGGCGGCTTTCCAGAGCAGTTGCGCGTTGTCCGCCACGCGCTCGACGTACACGTCTGAGGTGAAATCATCAAAGCTCGTCGGCCCGAAAGTGTCGGTCAGGAGGACGAAGCAACTGCCGGGCGCATCCACCTCCGCCCGCGTGCCGCGCACAGTCCACGTCTCGCCGTCCGCGCTGGTCTGGAAAGACCACACCCCCGCGCCGTCGTTTGAGATTTTGAGGTAAGCGTGAGCGGTTGCGTCATAAGCGATGTTGACGACGAGGCCCGCATGATCGCCCGCCTCCAACTTGTCCGTGACGCCGTTGTAGCGAAGATAGACGTAGTGCGTGAACGTCCCCGGATTCGTGTAGGCGTAAAGCCCGGCGACGCCCGCGCCCATAATCGCCGGGGCACACTTCACCGAGACAAAGCGGCCCGTGAGGTTGAAATTCTGCGCCGCGGTCAACTGCGTGAGAGTCGGCGTCAGGGAGTCGGGATTGAAGATGACCTGACCCGTCACGCCGTCCTGTTCGATATAGGATGGGTTGACCTGATTCCAGAGCGTCGAGTCAACGCCCGCCGCGTTGAAGTCGTCTGCGAAGAGACGCGCCGACGGCCACAGCACGTCGCGCTCGTTCCCGTCTCCGCCTCCCGACGTGATGTCAACTTCCGTCGCCGACGTGATGCGCCCCTTGCCGTCAACCGTGACGCGCGCGCTCTTCGTCGCCGTGCCGTAAGTGCCCGCCGCCACCCCAGTTGTTTTGAGCGCTGCGCCTGCCGTCCCCGCCCCGTCGTTGTAAGAAAAATCAATCTCCGTCGAGTCCGTGAGCATCGCTCCAACGATGTCTTGCACGTCTTCGGCGCTCACTCCCGCGCTCAACTCGTCGTCAACGGTGAGGACGAGAAAGAATGGCGCACTGACTCCGCCCGGCGGCACGCTGTCTAAATCGAGCGTGCCGATGTACCCTGCGCCGACAGTGACGTTTAAGCCCGTCACCGCGCCCGTCAGCTGACCCGTAGCGATGCGAACTCTATCCGCCGGGTCTGCGAAGATGGAGATGACGGAACCGGGCGAGGGGCCGATGTTGACATCAAACACCGTCTCGCCGCTGATATTCGACGCCGCGCAAAACACATCTACGCGCTTGATTTTGCCCGCGAAGGGGACGCGGAAATAGAGGACGTTTCCTGCGACCGTGGAGAGCGTCTTGAGCGTGCCCTGTTCGATGTAATGAAGCACTTTAGTCCTCCGTGACGACGAGGCTTGCGACGGGGAAGCTCGGCGTGTCGCCGGTCGCAACCGAGCGCGCCGCGGTCAATGCGCCGGAGATGAGGAGATTCCCGCCGGAGAGAGCGTCAAAGAGTCCCCAGTGCGTGCAGTTGCCCCACGGCGCGGTGGCCTGCGGGAACG
>JBAVPI010000216.1:0-7435 GCA_049692915.1 Pyrinomonadaceae bacterium | reverse complement strand
CATCATGGGAGTGATGTTCGGCGCGCGCGCGGCGGACGCGTTGGCCCGCGGCGAGTTCGGCCGGATGGTCTCGGCACGAGGCGTCGCCCCGGCATGCGACATCTCACTCGTGCCGATCACCGAAGTCCTCGGCAAGCTCAACACAGTGGATGTCGCGCGCAACTACGACACGGAGCGTTATCACCTGAAAGAGATCGGGATGTGAGCCGGGAAAGCGACGGGGACGCGAACCGTCCGTGCGCTTCTTTCCGTCCCGGACACAATGAATGCATCCGCCGGATGCCATCGAGGAAGATTATGAAAAACAACGCACGGCGCATCGTCGTCTCTCTCACGCTCTTGCTGATGTGCGCTCCGTTGACGCGGGCCGTCCCCGTCAAACGCGCACAATCCGCGCGCACGTCGCGGGCTTACGTTGACGGCGCGGCGGCGCGACTTTCTCCCGCGCATGTCGCCCGACTGCTTCGCCTGAACGCGCCCATCGGCGTGCCCACGCTCATCCCTGCGGGCTTCCGCGCCGAGCGCGTGACGACGCGTCGAGACACGAAAACTTCCCCCGGCGTAGCCATCATTGATTACACCATCAAATACGTCGGCCCTCGACGTAAAAGCTTCAGCATTGTTTCCGCCAACGAGGGCATCGGCGACCTCTTTCTCGCGGAGCAAACCCTGAGCGGCTTGAATCCGTATTTCGAGGATGGAATCGTAGTCGCCTATCTGGATGAGGACATCGTGGACGGCCTCCCGAAAAAGACCGTCGCCTCACAGTGGATGAAATCGAAGCGGCGTTACGAAGTGCATAGGGGTGCGCTCGCGTCCCAGATGTATCACATCGTCGGCCACGGCCTCACGCCGCGCGAAGCCCTCTCGATCATGGAATCGCTGCGCTATTTAAAAAAGTGAGGCGCACGTCTTTCGCCGAGTTGCACAAGACCGTGTGACGTAGCGTCAAACTGCGTGGCTTTACAAGCAGAAGTTGACCACTCGCTTGACGCCCTCTCGCGGGGCGTGTTAGGTTTCGCTTCTCGTAAAAATCAGAGTTTCAGCAAGTAAAAACTGCCCGCAAACGCACAGGAGACAAGTGTGACCGCGCCCTCTCTCAAGCAGACGCCGCTCAACGCCGCGCACCGCCGGGCGGGCGGGCGCATGGTGGATTTCGGCGGGTGGGACATGCCCGTTCAGTACCCGCTCGGCACGGTCGAAGAACATCTGCGCACGCGCACGCACGCGGGCCTCTTCGACGTTTCGCACATGGGCGAGATCGAAGTGCACGGAGCGGACGCGATTCCCTTCGTCAACCGGCTCTGCTCGAACGACGTGACGAAACTCGTTGACGGGCAGGCGCACTATTCTGCCCTGACGACCGAGCGCGGCACAGTCGTGGACGACCTGCTCGTCTATCGCTTCAACCCCGAACATCTCCTGCTCGTCGTCAACGCTTCGACGACCGACAAAGACTGGGACTGGATCAACTCTCATCTACACGGCGAAGACGTGCGACTCACCAATCGCAGCGCGGACTTCTGCCAACTCGCGCTTCAAGGCCCGGACGCCATCCAGATCATGGGGCAACTCACGACGACGCCGCTCGCGGAGATTAAGTATTATCACTTTCGCGAAGGCGAGGTTGACGGCATCCCTGCGATCATCTCCCGGACGGGCTACACGGGCGAAGACGGTTTTGAAGTTTACGCGGCGGCGGACAAAGCCGAGCAACTGTGGGAGCGCATTCTTGAGACGGGCCGCTACGACACGCCGGAGGGCGTCGCGCCGTGCGGGCTGGCGGCGCGCAACACACTGCGGCTCGAAGCCGCGATGGCGCTCTACGGCCACGAGATTGACGACGAGACGACGCTGCTGGAAGCCAATCTCGGTTGGATTACCAAACTCAACAAAGGCGACTTCACAGGTCGCGACGCGCTCGCGCGGCAGAAGGAAGAGGGCGTCCGGCGCAAGCTCGTCGGGTTTGAAGTGACCGAGCGCGGCATCGCACGCGACGGCCAAGACGTGTACGTCAATGACGAGCGCGTCGGGACGGTCACGTCCGGCAGCCCCGCGCCTTTCTTGAAGAAGAACATCGGCCTCGCCTACGTGCCCGCGGAGTTGGCGAACACCGGGCAGGAGATAGCGATTGACGTGCGCGGGCGACGCGTCGGAGCACGAATCGTCGCCACGCCTTTTTACAAACGCGAGAAGAAGTGAGTTGATTTTGGATTTGAGGTTGAAATCTGAAATCCGCGCGGTGTGCCTCGAATCTAAAATCCAAAATTATTAAGTGGAGGTTTCATGGCAAACGTTCCCGAAGATTTGCACTACAGCAAAGATCACGAATGGCTGAGGGTCGAAGGCGAGACGGGCACCATCGGCATTACGGATCACGCACAGAACTCGCTCGGCGATGTGGTTTACGTCGAACTGCCGAAAGTCGGCGAGTCTTTTAAGGCGCATGACGTGTTCGGCTCGGTCGAATCTGTGAAGGCCGTCTCGGAGTTGTATATCCCGGTCGCGGGTGAGGTGGTCGAAGTCAACGAGTCGCTTCAGGACGAACCGGAGAAGGTCAACACCGACCCGTACAATGCGGCATGGATGGTTCGCGTCCGTCTCACGACGACCGGCGACGTTGACAGCCTCTTGACGGCAGCCGAATACGAAGACTACTTAAAATCGGAAACGGAGTAATCAAAGAGCAGTGCGCTACATCCCGAACTCGCCGGAAGAACGACAGGAGATGCTCCGCGGCCTCGGACTCGATGCGACCGAAGACCTCTTCGATTCGATCCCGTCCGACATTATTCTGCGCGCACCCTTAAAGACGCCCGATGCGCTCTCCGAAATCGAACTGCTCTCGCGCTTCGAGTCGCTGGCGGCGCACAACACGGCGGCGCGTCGTCCGAGTTTCCTCGGCGCGGGCGCTTACTCGCACTATGCTCCGACCATCATTGACAACCTGCTGCAACGCTCCGAGTTCTTCACCGCTTACACGCCGTACCAGCCGGAAATTTCTCAGGGCACGCTGCAAGCCATCTTCGAGTTTCAGACGCTCGTCTGCCAGTTGACGGGCATGGACGTGGCGAACGCCTCGATGTACGACGGCTCGACGGCGATGGCCGAAGCGGTGCTGATGGCCGAGCGCGTCACGCGACGCACGCGCGTCCTCGTCGCAGGTTCCGTGCATCCCGAATACATGCACGTCGCGGACACTTACGTCGCGCACGCGGGCATCGAACTCGCGCGCGTCCCGTTTGATGATGCGACGGGTCGCCTGAGACTCGAAGAGGGCGCGCTCGACAAAAGCGTGGCGGCGGTCGTCGTCCAGTCGCCGAACTTCTTCGGGTGCGTCGAAGATTTGCAGTCGCTCGCCGATGAAGTCCACGCTGTCGGCGCATTGCTCGTCGTCGTCGTGACGGAGAGCATGTCGTTCGGACTGCTGCGCTCGCCCGGCGCGTGCGGCGCGGACATCGTCGCCGCCGAAGGACAGTCGTTCGGCGTTCCCGTCTCTTACGGCGGGCCTTACGTCGGACTCTTCGCCACGCGCGACAGGTACGCGCGGCAACTACCGGGAAGGCTCGCCGGCATAGCTTATGATAAGGACGGGCGTCGCGGCTTCGTGCTCACGCTCGCCACGCGCGAGCAACACATCCGCCGCGAGAAAGCCACTTCCAACATCTGCACCAACGAAGGTCTGATCGCGCTCGCCGCGACGATCTACATGACGACGATGGGACGGCGCGGGCTTCAGGACGTGGCAATGCAATGCGCGCAAAAGGCCGCTTACGCGCGCCGCCGGATTGCGGGCATCGAGGGCTTTTCCGTTCCCTACACCGCGCCCGTCTTCAACGAATTCGTCGTCAGCGCTCCCTCCGCCGCCGCCCGTTTGCTGCGCCGGCTTGCCGACGAACGCAACATCACCGGCGGCCTCGCCGTCTCGCGCTACTTCCCCGAACGCACGAATGATTTCCTCGTCTGCGTCACCGAAACGAACCCGCGCAGCGAGATTGACGCGCTCGTCGCCGGACTCAAAGAATTGAGTCAGTGAATCATTACTTCATCGAATTAATGAAACGTTGATTCGATGATTCAATTATGACTACCTTGAAGGCCACACCGCACATCACACAGAACGAGGCGCTCATCTTCGAGCGTTCGCAGACGGGGCGCAAAGGTTACATGCTGCCCGCGCTCGACGTTGACGAGACGCCGCTTGACGAACTCGTGCCCGCGGAGTTGCGGCGCGAGGACGACCTCGAAGGCGTCCCGGAGTTGAGCGAGGTTGATGTCGTCCGCCACTTCACGCGCATCTCGACGTGGAATTACAACATAGACCTCGGCATGTACCCGCTCGGCTCGTGCACGATGAAATACAACTCGCGCCTGAATGAAAAGGTCGCGCGGATTCCCGGCTTCGCCGCCCTTCACCCGCTCGCGCCCGAAGAAGATGCGCAGGGCGCGCTCGAAGTGATGTACGAGTTGCAGCAGCACCTCGCCGAGATCACGGGCTTGCGCGGCATCTCTCTGCAACCGGCGGCGGGCGCGCACGGCGAGATGACGGGCGTGATGATGATCCGCGCTTTCCTCGACGCGCGCGACGGCGTCGGCGAAGGCGACAAGCCGCGCCGCAACGTGATGCTCATCCCCGACTCGGCGCACGGCACGAACCCCGCGTCGGCGCATCTCTCCGGTTTCACCGTCAAGACGATTCGTTCGACCTCCGAAGGCTTAACCGACCTCGCACACCTGCGCGAGCTTTGTGCTTCGGGCGACGTGGCGGGACTGATGCTCACGAACCCGAACACGGTCGGCATCTTCGAGCGCAACATCCGCGAGATTTGCAAAATCATCCACGACGCGGGCGGACTCGTCTATATGGACGGCGCGAACATGAACGCGCTCGTCGGCGTCGCGCGCCCCGGCGACATGGGCGTGGACGTGATCCACCTGAATCTGCACAAGACCTTCTCGACCCCGCACGGTGGCGGTGGCCCCGGCTCCGGCCCCTGTTGCTGCACGGCGGAACTCGAACCGTTCCTGCCCGTCCCGCGCGTCGCGCGCGAGGGCGAGCGTTTTCGCTTCGAGTACGACCGCCCGCAATCAATCGGGCGCGTCAAGGCCTTCTACGGTAACTTCGGCATGCACCTGCGCGCGCTCTCATACATCCTGACGCACGGCAACGAGGGACTGCGCGAAGCCACCGAGGCGGCGGTCTTGAACGCGCGCTTCATCGCAGACGGACTCGCCGACACATTCGACAAGCCCTTCGACTCGCCGCCGATGCACGAAGTTCTCTTCACCGACAAATGGCAGTCGCGCAAAGGCGTCCACACGCTCGACATCGCGAAGCGTCTGATTGATTACGGCTTTCATCCGATGACGATTTACTTCCCTCTGATCGTGCAGGGAGCGATGTTGATTGAGCCGACGGAATCGGTCGGGCGGCAGGAGTTGCAGCAGTTCATTGACGCCATGAAAGAGATCGCGCGCGAGGCGCTTGAAACGCCGGAGATGGTCTTGAACGCGCCGCACACGACACGCATCGGTCGCTTAGACGAAGCCGCCGCCGCGCGCAAGCCCATCCTGCGTTGGCGACCCGAAGAAAAATCCGCGACGGTCTAGCCCTTCCGCACCATTAAAAAATCAAGCGCCGCGCCGAGTTTAAAAACACTCGCGCGGCGCTTCAGTTGTCATCCATCACGAAAAGCTACGGCGTTCGAGCTTCGACGGGTTCGCGCATCCTCGCGAGCTTTAATCAATGTCGAGCGGGTTGATGTAGGGCTTATCTTTGTCCTTACCGGCGCGCTTCACAGCCTCTCGAAACTTCTCTTCAAGCAGCCGCTCGCGGTCTTTGACCGAACCGAGTTCCTGCGTGAAGACCTGATCGCGAGTCTGTTTCTGCCGCGCGAGGTCTTTAGCCATCTCCTCGAAAGAGGCGAGGGGTTTGGCCTTCTCCTCGTGAGAAATAATAACGCCGGTCTGCGCGTCCACGATGAGCGTGGCTTCGCAGCACGGGCAGATGATCGTCCAACGCGTATTCTCGTTCACACTCATTTCCTCCCGCGTCCGTCCTTAACAGCATACTGCCGTCGCGGTGCGCTATTAACTGCTCACATGACGCACGCGGAAGTATAACATCAAATCCGGCATGACTTGCCGGACTTCCACGACGCGGATTTTTAGATGGAACGTGTGCGTCTTGAACCCACAGGTGATTTCAAAAAGCATGAGGGGGTGGCCGCTCCCGTCACACGCGCGCCCACCCCCGCATTTCATCATTTCATCCGGTACAGCACGTTCAAGGGGTCAATGCGCCTTTGATGGCTTTGCCCGTTTTCTTCGCGCCGTCGGCAGTCGCTTTACCAACCTTTTTCGCGCCATCCACGGTCTTTTCGCCGACCTCAACGCTCTTATCGGCAGTCACTTCACCGACGGTCTTTGCGCCGTGGCCCACGGCCTTTGCACCCTCGACCGTCTTATCTCCGACCGCGCCGCCGATGTCCTTGGCCTTATCGTAGCCCTCGACGGTCTTCTCGCCGACGGCTGAACCTACGTCCTTCGACACGTCAACCACTTTTCCTCCTGCCGTCACGAGCGCGTCGCCGGTCGCGTCAAGCGCACGCTCGACTCCACTATCCGGCAACTCCCTGACCGACCTGTCGCGATAATAGACGCGCGCCGTGCGCCTGCCGTCGCGCGTTGTGACGACGACCCGCTCGACGCGGCTGTTCGGGTCTCTGAAAGTTCGGGTTTGCGTCACGACGCCATTCGACGTTTCCGTGCTGATCTCAGAATTGTCGGGAGCCGTGCTTATCTCCTGCCCTGTGGTGGTGATGGGCGTTGAAGTGACGACGATGCTCGTATTGACATTCGCGGTGTTGACGTTCGCTGTGTTGGAAGTTGAGTTATCGTTACAGCCTGCGGCGAAAGCAGAGAGCGCCAACACGCCGAGGGCAACCATTAATTTTCTACGCACAATTTTCCTCCGTGTCCTGCAAAATGGATCGTGTCCGAACCTATCGGGGTTTAGGGTATTATGCCACGTTCGGGGCGACGCGAGCAGGTGTGCACCGTTGTCAGGTGTCGCTCGCCGTCATAAAGACCATGCGAAATCATTGCTAGGATCGGCAAGTAACTTGCGAGTGTCTTCGGTCGAATGCGTTGTTTGGTTGCGGGATTTTCTCTTCCTCACGAATTGAAACATTGATTTCACTGATGCCTGCGGTCAAATAGAAATGTTGTGTGATGCTCATGTGAGCACCATGACCTTCAAAGAAGTGTCCTGTCCCCATTTGGTCAATGTGCTTCCAACCCCCTTCCGGTAATTCACGCTCGAAATAATCTCGCAACTCATCGAAGGATGCGACTACCAGATAATGCTGCATTCCTTCGCCTTCATTTCGACTCACTGAATACTTCGGAAGCGGGAAAACATAATTCCTTCCGG
>JBAVPI010000215.1:0-4995 GCA_049692915.1 Pyrinomonadaceae bacterium | reverse complement strand
CTCGCAGGGCGCGCCCTTCTGGTTCGACATGCTCAATAAGATCATCGTCATCCGCTCGACCGTCAAGCCGCACGAGAAGAGTCAGGATCAACCGTCCAAAGACAAGCCCGCCCCGCAGACCATCAGGCGGCAGACGAGCGACAGCGACGACGAGGATAAGGAAGGCACGCAGACCGAGACGCCGCCGCGCGCGGCACAGACCCCGAAGCCGCCCGCGACGCGCACCGAAGAACCGTCGAAAGGTTAACGCGCGAGAGGGCGCACGTTATCCGCATCAAAGAATTAAGGGGACGGGAGTTGAACATCACTCCCGTCCCCTTGTTCTACGTCACGTGTGGTGTGCGTGACGGAGGGTTGCGCGCTACTTCTGCCCGTCCCCTTTGCCCGCCTTGCGCGCACGCGTTTTGTACTCCGTTTTCTTCTTTAACTTCATGGCCTGTACCTCGTTCGAGTTGGGGCCGAACTGCGCGATGACCTGATCTTTCGCGCCGAATCAACGTCCGTCAGCGTTCGATGAGCTCACCTCCGCGCAACGCGAGCGCACGGCGGCACTATGTTTACACTCCACACAGGAGATCACTCAACAGTGAAATAATCGGAATCCACACGCTTAATTTCGTACTTCTTGATGGATGTAACACCGACACCATGATCTATCATCAATTCCGCGAGTTGTGCGCCGTCAATCAGAACTATTCTAGTCTGTATAGAATCTGCATAAGCGATGGCTTCTCTGCTGAATGATGAAGTTGTGATAAACACTCCTTTTCGCGCTCTCTGTCCTTGCAGCGCGCCAGCAAAGCGCTGAATTTCAGGACGACCAACTGTACCCTGCCAACGTTTCGCTTGAATGTAGATAGTCTCCAGCCCAAGACGATCTTCATGTATAACTCCATCAATCCCTTCATCCCCGCCGCGCCCGACGACCAAGCCCGCGTCCTCTTGTGGGCCGCCATAGCCCATCTCTGTAAGTAAATCTACGACAAGTTGCTCGAAGTCTGAAGGTGGCATCACTGAGATGCGTTCTCTGAGGTCTGTTACAAGTGCTACACGGAGTTGGCGGTAACCATCCTCAATCAAATCATCGGGTGTGCGGCTATCATTAGTACCGCTTAATGGCGGCGTAACAGCCTCTGACGACCCATTTGTATCAGTCGAACGTTGACGAAAAGCAATGTACTCGGGAAAACGCACTAGGTAACTCAAACCTATACTTGTTGGATTTTCAGCAAGCACTTGACGCCCGCGGTCTGTCAGGCGATACACTCCGCGTCTTGGCGATTCAACTAATCCAGCGGCCTTTAGGTGAGCCTTAGCCCAAGCTACGCGATTTCGGAAGGTTGCCTGCTTACCGCTAGGCAAACGCTGCGCAAGTTCCTCCGGCGTCAAATCAAAGTGTGTAGCTAGAGCATCTATTGTTTCTTGTCCAGCCCGCTCACCTAGAGCTAAATCACGTAGCACGGGAAGCATCGCAGTTTGGAAGTCAGGAATAGCCATGTGTTCAAGATGCAATATCTAGGCATCTACTGTCTAGCTAATGTTTGATGTTTATAATTTGAAAAGTAACCCATAATCAAAATGTAGCGCGTAAGGACTGCGCGATGAGCGGCACGCTGCGGCGCGTGATGGCTTGGAAGTTCAGGCGGCACGTAGCAGAGATTTTGTTAGTTTCTGTGGTAGTTCAACGACGACGAAATAATCGGCGGGGTACAGATAATCTTCCCCGCTTTCGTCAATCACGCGCACATCGCCATCCCGCGCCGCGTCTTCGTCGGGAAGCAGACGGTAGATTTTATGGAGTTCCAGCGATGCCGGATACTCAGAATTATTAACGCAGACCGCAAATTCAATGGCCGGCTTAATTTTCTGCTTCATAGATTCAATCAAGGTATCGCTTACGTTTAAGTTCTTTACGCCCGATGCCATGCGCTTCGTACCAGTGTAATTCGGCGAGTCGTATTCTACCGCTTCTTAGCCGTACCTTAGCAACTCCTTTCATCTTCTTCCATCTGCCCTTGCCGTAGTGCTTTCTCAGACGTTGTACCTCTCGGATCGAACTGCCGACCGCGATTGTCTCAATCCCTGTGACCTCGCTAATAATCTCAAACATCATCATGCTCGTGTGTGAGGGACAGGCTGTTCACGCAGACTGTACAGCCTTCAAAGATTGTGCGATGAGCGGCACGATGCGGCGCGGGACGGCGATGGCTTCTTTGATGTGGCGTGAGTGCGTGAAGTGTCCGGCGACGTAGAGGCCGTGGACGCGTGTTTCGTATGTGTCGGGGTCGTAGAGGGGGAAGTCGGTCAGGCCTTGGCGCACGATTTCCACTCCGGCTTCGCGGAGTATCGTGAGGTCTGCGTCGCTGCCGATGAGGACGAAGACGGCATCGTTCGGGATAGTCTCGATTGCGCCCGCGTCGTCTTTGAGCCTCACGTAATCAGCGCCGATTTCCTCGACTTCGGAGAAGACGAGGATACGCAGATGACCCGCTTCAATCTCTCTTTCGAGCGGCCCGCGCACCCACGCCTTGATTGCGCCCTTCTTCGGGTCGCGATTCTCCCAGTCCGCGCGCCAGATGGCGAGAGTGGTGCGCGCGCCGCCTTCGGCGAGGAAGAGAGCCGCTTCGGCTGCGGAGTTGCCGCCGCCGACGACGAGCGCGTCCTTGCGAACATAAGGGAAAGCTTCCGTGAAGCGGTGTCGTACCTTCTCTGAATCTTCACCGGGAACATCGAGACGACGCATGCGGGCCATCGCGCCCGTGGCGACGAGCACCCGTGATGCGCGATACTCACCGCGGGTCGTGCCGACGACGAAACTTTCGTCGTCGTCCGCGCGCACGATGCGCGTCGCCGCCTCTTCCGTGTGGATGCGCAGGTCGTTATCGAGTGCGAAGCGGACGTAGTAGGAGAGCAACTCTTCGCGCGTCGGTTTCTCGCGACAGGGATGCAGCGTGTCCTCGCGCAGTTCAAGCTCATTCGTCGTCGAGAAGACGGTCAGGCCGACCGGGTAGTGATAAATCGTATCGGCGATGAGTCCCTTTTCGATGACGAGATAATTCAGCTTTTCGCGCGCGGCCATGTCCGCGGCGGAGAGGCCCGCAGGCCCCGCGCCGATAATCAGCAAGTCATATTGTTCACCGTCTGCGTGCATATCCTTTGAAAATATCCTTGCACGCCAACGCCGTTTTTATCAACCGGTGAAGAGTGATGAAAGCGGGTGAACGTCGGCTTGAGTAAGTGATGCTTGGAGAGTCAACCGGCATCGTTTTTATGCGCGGCGTGTTGCGCGCGGGACGTTGGCGCAAAGTATAATCGAAACTTCATGTGAGGCAGGATGCGAGTCGAAGATTTCAACTACCTTTACGAATTGGAAGAACACTTCTGGTGGTTCGCGGGGATGCGCGACGTGACCTCCGTGCTGCTCGGCGAAGCGCGCGCGTTGCCGCCCGGAGGAAAGATTCTCGACGCCGGATGCGGGACGGGCGGAATGCTCTCGTGGTTGAAGTCAGAGGCGGAAGGCGCGGAGGTGTACGGCATAGACGTTGAGCCGGCTGCGCTCCAGTTCTGCCGCGAGCGCGGACACGCGAAGACGTTGCAGGCGTCGGCCACGCATCTGCCGTTCGCCGATGAGTCGTTCGATCTCGTGACGAGCTTCGACGTGCTCGTGCAGATTCCGGGCGCGGGAGCCGACGAGTTGGCGTTGAGGGAGATGTACCGCGTGCTGCGTCCGGGCGGCACGGCGTTCGTGCGCGTCGCCGCTTACGAATGGATGCGGAGCGGGCATGATGAGGCGCTCAACACGCAACGTCGTTATCGTCTCGGCGAGTTGACGTTGAAGATGGAGCGCGCGGGCTTTCGTCTTCGACGCGCGACGTATGCCAACAGCTTTCTCCTGCCGCTGGCCGCGCTCCGTAGACTGTTGCTCAAGCGCGTCGGACTCGCCGACGCAGGCTCCGACGTAAAGCCGCTGCCGCCTTCGTTGCGCTGGCTCAATCGTCCGCTGGCGGGCGTCCTGCGTGTCGAGTCGCGACTGCTGCGACGCACACGCACGCGGCTGCCCTTCGGCCTCTCGATCATCTGCGTGGCGGAGAAGCCGCGCGTCTAAACTTCAACGCTCGAAGCTTCAACGCTCGAAGCTTCAACGCTCGAAACTTCAACGCTCGAAACTCAGAATCCCGTCCGCCACCTCACGCTGCTCTTCCAACGTCAGACCCGGATAGAGCGGCAGCGAAAAGATGTCATCTACCAATCCTTCGGCCACGGGCAGGGCGCGCTGCTCCGAGCGTCGAAAAAGATTCTGCCGGTGCAGAAGGTACGGGTAGTGAATCAGCGTCTCGACTCCGCGCGCGGCGAGGTGCTCGCGCAAACTCTCGCGACGCGGATGCCGCACGACGTAGAGATGCGAGACGTGCGATTCAACTGAACGTCTGGAAGGAATTTTGACGGGGGAACTTTTGAGAAGTTCGTCATAGGACGCGGCGAGACGCTGGCGCTCGCTGTTCCAAGCGTCGAGACGCCTGAGCTTGATGCGGAGCAGCGCCGCCTGCATCTCGTCGAGGCGAGAGTTGCGTCCGGCCATCTCCGAATCGAGCGCCGAGGGATGGCCGCCCTGACGCAGATTCTTGACGCGCTCGATCAACGCGGCATCGTCTGAGACGACGGCCCCTCCGTCTCCGAACGCGCCGAGATTTTTCGTCGGGTAAAAACTGAACGCGGCGGCGTGGCCGTGCGCGCCCGCGCGTCTCCCGTCGAGTCGCGCACCGTGCGACTGCGCGGCGTCTTCGATGACGAAGAGGTCGCGGCGCGCAGCGACGGCGCGGATGCCTGCCATGTCGGCCATCTGCCCGTAGAGATGCACGGGCACGACAGCGCGCGTCCGCGTGGTGATAGCTTCGTCTAACCGTTGCGGGTTGAGCGTGTAGGTGTCGGGATCAATGTCGGAGAAGACGGGAACGCCGCCGGCGTTGAGTATGGCGAGCGCGGTGTAACCGGCGG
>JBAVPI010000214.1:0-3723 GCA_049692915.1 Pyrinomonadaceae bacterium | reverse complement strand
ACGATGCGCACCTCTTCCGCGCGTCCGCCCGACACGTCGAGTTTCCAGATGCCGAAGCCGCGCTCGAAAACGATGGTGCGCCCATCGTATGAAATCGTCGGCCACAGCACGCGCCCGTCGGTAAATGACGTTACCTGATGCGCACGACCGCCGCCCGGCGGCTGCGACCAGATGTTCTCCGCGCCGCCTTTATCCGAGACGTAAAGCAGTGTCCGCGCGTCCGCGCCCCACATCGGCCAAAGCTCCTTCGCGCTGCCCTCCGTGAGAGGCTCGTAACTCGCGGTCGAGTAATTGCGCATCAGCATGATCTGCGATTCGTCTATGTGCGCGTGGCCGTGACGCCACCACTGCGTATAACCGCGCCCGACGAAAGCGAGGCTCTGACCGTCGGGCGAGGGCGAAGACATAAATTCGTTCGCATAGCGGTCGGCGCTGATCTGCATCGGCGTCCCGCCGTCGGCACGCACGCGGTAGATATCGCTGCTCGCGGAAATGTCGCGCGCCGTCGAAGAGAAATAGACCCACGCGCCGTCGCGCGACCACGACTCGATCTGTTCAAAGCCGTCGTCGAAGGTCAGCCGCTTGAGGTCGCCCGTGTCGAGCGTGAGCACGTACACGTCGCCGTTGCCGGTGCGCGCGGAGGTGAAGGCGAGCCGCCGCCCGTCCGGTGAATAGACGGGGCGATACTCCGTCGCGGGATGAGAGACGAGCAGTCGCGCGTCGCCGCCTGAGGATGGCACAGTCCAGATGTCGCCGCCGGAAACGAATGCGATTTCGGAGCGGTCGGGCGAGATCGCCGGTTCGTAAAAGTACGGGCGGGCCTCGACCGGCCTGCCGCTCTCCTCCTGCCCGAAAGTGTGAAACGGCAACGCACCACACAGCAGCGCCAGCGTCAGGACGATCCGGCCAGACGAGCATCCGAAAATTGACATTCAACCCTCCGTCGAGATTTTTCTAAGTCAAACTTTGAAATGTTGTGGCACTGATTTTCCGACAATATAGCAGACCGGAAAAGACAAATGTAAAAAGTCAAAGCGCGCCCGCCTCGGATCGTTGCAAAGTCGGTTTCGTTCCTTGCTTCTCTCACACTTTGAATGCTACTTATCCCGTTGTGTCTGTGTTGCTCATTTTCGTTGACGGGTTAGGCGTGGGGACGCGCGGCCCGCACAACCCGCTCGACCGCCTCGGCGCGGACGCGTCGCCGCTCGCAATCTTTGAAGACGAAGAGCCTGAACTTTTGCGAGACGGCGTGCTCGCGCGCACCGATGCGCGACTCGGCGTCGAAGGGCGACCGCAGAGTGCTTCGGGGCAGACGACCATCCTGACCGGCGTCAACGCGCCCGCGCTACTCGGCTATCACAAACAGGGCTTCCCCAACGCGGCGATGAGAGAGATCATTCGCGAGCACTCGATATTTCTCCAACTCGCGCGCGCAGGCGTCGGCCCGAACACTTTCGCTAACGCTTACTCGCCGCGTTTTTACGAGACCAGACCGCGATGGGTTTCCGCCACGACCGTCGCGGTCGAAGCCGCCGGGATGCGCTTTCGTAATTTTGAAGACTTGCGGGCGGGCCGTGCCGTCTATCACGATTTCACCAATCGGCTGCTCGTCGAGCAGGGCATGGATGCGCCCCTGCGTTCGCCCGAAGAGGCCGCGGACGTGCTCGCCGGCATCGTGAGCGGGCATCGCTTCACGCTCTACGAATACTTCATAACAGATCGCATGGGGCACGAGCAGAACATGGAAGGCGCGCTCTTAGTTATCGCCTCGCTCGCGAGTTTCGTCCGCGCCGTGCTCGCGCGCGTTGACCTCGCTCGCACGACCGTCTTACTGACGAGCGATCACGGCAACGTCGAAGACCTCTCGATTCGCAACCACACGCTTCGCTTCGTGCCCACGCTCGCGTGGGGCCGCGAGCGTGAACGAGTCGCCGCGCGCGTGCGCACGCTCGCCGACATCACGCCGGTCATCACAGACATTCTGACTTCAGTTGAGCCACAGGCATGAACACTCCCGATCAAGCTTCGCCCGCTTTGACCGCGCAAGCAATAGCAAATGCTGCGGGCCGCGTGCCCCGATATTCTTACTACGCGCTCGGCGTCCTCTCGCTCGTTAACTTTCTAAACTACATTGACCGGCAGGTCTTGCCCGCCGTCGCGCCACTGTTGCTGAAAGACACGTCGTTGAACTTGACGGACGCGGAGTTGGGTTACATGGAAGCGTCTCTGCTGTTGTCCTTCACGGTGCTCGCGCCGCTCTTCGGGCGACTCGGCGACCGCTACCCGCGCGCGAAAATTATGGCGACGGCTGCCGTCGTCTGGAGTTTCGCGACCGCGCTGACGGGCACAGTTGATCGTCTTACTTTCCTGCCCGCGTCCGTTCATCTTGCCGTTCCGTTCATCAATATCACGCTCTCGCTTTCAGGCATCGCGCTCGCGCTCTGCCTTGTGCGCGCCTGCGTCGGCGTCGGCGAATCCGCCTACTCGACGATTACTCCGGGTTTGATCGCAGACTATTTCCCGCCGCACAAACGCGCGACGGCGCTCGGAGTTTTTCAGGCCGCGATTCCGATGGGCTTCGCGCTCGGCTTCGTCATCGGCGGCGTCCTCGCGCACTACTTCGGCTGGCGAGCCGCTTTTATGATCGTCGGCATTCCCGGCCTAGTCACGGCGGTCGTCGTGTGGCGTCTGCGCGAACCCGTGCGCGGCGCGACGGATGCGCCGCATCAAGTCACCATTGCGTCCGAGCAATTAGTTTCGGGTGGAGATGAGGGGGCACGCGCGACCGACGAGAGCGAAAGACGCGAGTCGGTGTGGCGTTCGTCGTGGCGCATTCTGACGACGCGCGATTGGCTGATCTCGACAATCGGTTACACGGCGCTGACCGCCGCGCTCGGAGCGTTCGCGACGTGGGCGACCGTCGCGCTCGTGCGTGATAAGGGGATGAACGAGACGAGCGCCGCCGTGACGCTCGGCATCGTCACGCTGCTGGCCGGTGCGACAGGGACTTTCGGCGGCGGGTGGCTCGCGGATCGCCTCGCCGCGCGACGCCATAACGCGTATTTCATGGTCTGCGCCGTGAGCACGCTGCTCGGCATCGTCCCGACCGTGTTATTGCTCATCGCCGACGACGCGCGCATCTATCTGCCCGCCGTCTTCTTCGCTGTGATGCTGCTCTTCGTCAGCAACGCACCCTTTCACGCCATCCTGCTGGGCAGCGTTTCCGTGCGCGTGCGCGCGATGGCCGTCGCGCTCAACATCGTCATCATTCATGCCTTCGGCGACGCCATTTCGCGTGCCGCCGTCGGCGTCCTCTCCGACACCTTGAAGGCCGGACACCTCGCCGCGCTCTCTTCGTTCGCCGCCGCCATCGGCATTGACTCAAGCCGTCAGCATCTCTCCACCGCGCTGCTCATCGCGCCCGCTGCGCTCATCGTCTCGACGATTCTTTTCTTCCTCGGAGCCGCGCTGCAAAAAGCGCCCGCCGCGCCGCCCCACTAACCCTGAATTTCAAAACGCGGAATCAAACATAGAGACATAGAGAGGCGCAGTTAACACAATGCCGTGCCTCCCTGTTTGAATCCTGTGGCGGATTTTTAGAGGGGAGTCGTTAGCGGAAAGAATGACGGCGTGATGATGAATCGTCTTACGAGGCCGAGCGGCGCGGAAACGGTTGGGCGGCGGCGCGTTCCAGACATTCGTGTGAGCAGTAAGTGTTGTTTG
>JBAVPI010000213.1:0-5108 GCA_049692915.1 Pyrinomonadaceae bacterium | reverse complement strand
CCCTTCGCTTTTTAGCTACGGCCCTCGAATTTCTACGGCTCGTCAGCGCCCTTCTTGCCTTTCTTCTTCGGCTGTTCGGACTCTGAGCGCGGTTTGACGACGGGCGGCGGCGGCGCGACGGCGTCGTCGTGCGGCGTAATCAACACGGGCTTCTTCGGCGCGGCGTCGGTCGTTGAGTCCGCGCCGTGGCTGAGCGACTCGCCGGGAGCGGGCGGCAGAGTAATCTGTTCGAGCTTCGGTTCGATGAGAATTGCCGGGAGCGTGCGGTTTTCGTCGCCCTTCGTGCCGCGCGCAGAGACGAATGCCTCGCGCTCCTCCGCCATCTCGCGTTGACGCTGGCGGTAGAGTTCCTTGATGTCTTCCGGCATCGGCGGCGCTTCGTCGAACTTCTCTTTGGGCTTGTCCTTCAAATAGTCTTTCATGAAGTCAACCCAGATGGGGAGCGCCCCGTGCCCGCCCGTCATGTCCGAGCCGAGCGACTTTTTGCGTTCCGAGTAGCCCATCCAGACGCCCGTCACGTAGGTCGGCGTGTAACCGATAAACCACACGTCCGTATGATCGTTGACCGTGCCGGTTTTGCCCGCCACCTGCACGCCCACGCTCGACGCCGCCGGAGCCGTCCCGCCCGGCGCGGTGACGCCGCGCATCATCTCGACCATCGTCAGCGCGACGTACTTGCTGACCACCTTGAAGGTCGTCTTCTCCCATTCTTCGAGCGTGTTGCCGTCGCGATCCATGACGCGGCGGATGAGATGTTTCTCATTGCGTACACCTGCGTTGGGGAAGGCCGAGTAGGCCGAGACCATCTCGATCAGGGGCACTTCGGTCGCGCCGAGCGCGGACGGCAGATACGGGGCCATCGGCTGCGTGATGCCGAAACGCCTGACCATCTGCGCGCCGGTCTGGATGCCGATCATGTCGAGCGCGTGGACGGCGGGGACGTTCAGAGAGTGAGCGAGCGCCGTCTTCATCGGCACGTCGCCGCAACTCGTCGAGCCGTCGTAGTTGTGCGGCTGCCAGTTGCCGCGCTTGATGGGCGCGCCGCTCAAGACCGAGTCGGGCGTCATCCCCCACTCGACCGCCGCCGTATAGACGAAGGGCTTGAAGCACGAACCGGTCTGGCGGTAAGCCTGCGTCGCGTTGTTGAATTTGTTGGTCGTGAAATCGTAGCCGCCGATCATCGTGACGATCTCGCCGTTCTTCGAGTTAATCGTCATCATCGCGCCCTGCACGGCGGGGATTTGCGAGAGTTCGACCTTCAAGCGATGGCCGTTCTCATCCACCTCTTTGATTTTGAATTCCGTGATGTCGCCGACTTTGAACTCGGCCTTCGGCTGGTGATTGGAGCGGCCCATGTCCTTCGCCGTGACGGTCGCCTCGAAGTTGCCGAAGCGCGCCGTGGCTTCGTTCCGGGCCGCGTCAATCTTCGTGATGACCGCGATGCGGTAAGTCTCCGGCTCGTACTTGTTGACGTACCAGTCGGAGTGCTTATAGGCGGCGAGCATCTGCGGGGTAACGGGCGCGTTGTTGGCCTGCGCGGAGATGTTCTGATACTCGCCGCGCCAACCGCCGTGCGTCTTGTCGTAAGTGCGAAGCCCTGCGCGCAGAGCCTCGTAAGCCTTCTTCTGCGCGGCGACGTTGATGGTTGTATAGACGGCGAGGCCGCTCTGCGCGACGCGCGTCGTGTACTTGTCTTCGAGGTACTGGCGAATCTCTTCGATGGGATAGCTGAAGTAGGTCGCGTGCTGCTGCGACGGCGCGAAGGCCGAATCGTTGAGTTTGATGGGACGCGCCTTCGCAGAGTCGGCCTCCGACTGCGAGATGAAGTTGAAGTTCGCCATCAACTGCAAGACGAGGTCGCGGCGCTCTCTGGCTCTCTCCATGTTCACCGTGGGGGCGAGTTGGCTCGGCGCTTTCGGGATGCCTGCGAGCGTGGCCGCCTCTTCGATGGTGAGGTCTTTGGCATGCTTGCCGAAGTAGGTTTCGGCGGCGGCCTCGAAGCCGTAAGCGCCGGCACCGAGGAAGATGTTGTTGGCGTACATCTCCATGATCTGCTGCTTTGTGTAGTAGCGTTCGATCTGGAGCGCGACGACCCATTCGTTGATCTTGCGCTTGTAGCTCTGTTCGGGCGTGAGGAAGAGTCGCTTGGCGAGTTGCTGCGTCAGGGTCGAGCCTCCCTCGCGGCTGCCCGTCGTGACGTTCTTCCAGACCGCGCCGAGGATACGTACGGGGTCAATGCCCTTGTGCTCGAAGAAGCGCGCGTCCTCGACGGCGAGGATGGAGTTGCGAACGTTGGGCGGAATCTCGTCGAACTTCAAAGGGATGCGTCGTTCAATCGCAAACTCGCCGATCACCGTCTCGCCGTCGTCGGCGTAAACGCGCGTGACGACGCTCGGCCTGTACGTCGCGAGCGCCTTGACCTCTTCGGCGGCCTGCGAATAGTTGAGGCTATAGGCGAGCACGATGCCGGTCAGTCCACCTGCGCTGAGCGCCAGCAGGACGACGGCCGGAAACCAGAATCGTCGCCACGCGCTGCGCCGACGCGGGGGTGTCGTGCGGGTCGAGGACAGGCTCGTGCGCGGAGTATTGGATGACATGAAATGTACCTCTTCGTTAAAAACAGGAAAGCGGCAAACGCTCGAAAGACTGACCGGAGTCCGTCCCGGCGCATGTTCGTTGCCGGAGACCTGCGCGAATTATAGCGTAAGACCTTCGCGCAGTGCGAGGCACGTTTTCAGTTATGCGTAGGCGGCGTCCGGGAATCGCTCCGGCTGCGGCTGAATAGCTCCGGCTGCGGCTTAAGATGCGTGGTCGCGGCGGGCAGGTGGCTTGCGGCGGCTCGCAGCGGCATCTATAATACGCGCCGTGGCATCTTAAGTGATGTCGGTTTAGAGGGGGCGAAAGGTCTCGACAGGGGTCGTGATCGCCGCTCGGACGCATGCCGGGCTACTCTATGCAGCTCGTTAAAAAGCGTAGGGAAAAACCAATTGCCAACAATCAAGAATTGGCACTCGCAGCCTAATTAAACCTAGCCTGTGAGCGTCTCGCCGCAAGTTGCTCAAGCGCGCGGAGCGAGATGTCACTCAGTTGAGCTGGCCCGCTTTCTATGTCCGGGGAAAGCGGGTGAGAACAAACCGGGCTAGTCTTCGGCGGGGTCTTAGACGCTTCACTGACCCGTCGGCGGCGAACGCGCACGAGTGAGACGTGCAGCGGAGAAGCGTCTAAGCATGTAGAGTTTGACGGCATCGGCCTTTGGACCCGAGTTCGATTCTCGGCGCCTCCATTGACGGTCAGCGGTTTACGGGAACGGCGGTCACTTCGTCCGCGCGGTGTGATAACATCGCGCGAACGTAGCCGCCGTTTTTGTTTGTAGTCGTAACGAAGGAGCGTGTGAAATGAGCACGATGGTTCAATGGATGACCGCAGATGATCTGCTTGCTCTGCCGAAAGACGGTTTCCGTCACGAGTTGGTGAAAGGAGAGATTAAAAAGATGTCTCCCGCAGGCAGCGAGCACGGCGCGGTTGTTTTCAACTTGTCCATCATACTCGGTCAGCACATCAAGACGAACAATCTGGGGCAGGGCTTCGGCGCGGAAACAGGATTCAAAATTGCCTCCGATCCGGACACGGTGCGAGCGCCGGACATCGCCTTCGTCAAACGCGAACGTATTCCGGAGACGGGGATTCCAAAAAACTTTTGGCAGATCGCGCCCGACCTTGCCGTCGAAGTCGTCTCGCCGGGTGACACTTTCGATGAGGTGGGGCAGAAGGTCGAAGATTGGTTGACGGCGGGCGCGAGCGCGGTCTGGATCGTGAACCCGAAGCTGCGGAGCGTGACCGTCTATCGTTCGCTGACGGACGCGGTCATCCTCTCGGAAAAAGATGAGCTTGACGGGGGGACGGTCGTGCCCGGTTTTCGTTGCCGGGTGTCGGAGATTTTCGTCTAAGACCATCCGAAGATTTATGCGCGCGGGTGTCGCCGTTTGAGTTGAGCTAAATTTTTTTGAAGAGCGAGTTGCCCATCGGAATTTTTGACAGCGGCGTCGGCGGCCTGACCGTCTATAGGGCGCTGCACGAGCGTCTGCCCGAAGAGCGATTCGTCTATCTGGGCGATACGGCGCGCGTGCCTTACGGGACAAAATCGCTTCAGACCGTTGAGCGCTACGCGATTGAGAACGCGCGATTTCTTGAAGCACGCGGCATCAAGCTGCTGGTCGTGGCTTGCAACACGGCGTCGGCTCTGGCAGTGCCGGCGATTCGAGGGGCGGTCAAAGTTCCCGTCGTCGGGATGATCGGGCCGGGCGCGGGCGCGGCTGTCACAGAGTCGTCGGGGAAGAGGATCGGTGTCATCGCGACCGAGTCAACGATCAAGAGCGGTGCTTATGCCCGCGCGATTGCGAAACTCGCGCCCCGTGCGGAGGTGATCGAGAGAGCGTGCCCGCTCTTTGTCGCGCTGGCGGAAGAGGGGTGGGCCGAGACGGAAGTCGCGCGCCTCGTCGCCGAAGAGTACTTACGCGAACTGCGCGAGGCTCATGTTGACGCGCTCGTCATGGGTTGCACACACTACCCGATTCTGCGCCGCGTCATTCAAGAGACAATCGGCACAGATGTGCGTCTCATTGATTCGGGCGCGGCTGCGGCGGCGAGGGTCGCGAGTGTGCTCGAAGAGAATAATTTGCGGCGTCGCAGTTTCGAAACGGCGACCGGCCAGTTACTTAAAGCGCGTGCGCCGGGGGGTCGTCTCTGCGACGACTTAGACCATTTTTACGTGACGGATGCGGCGGAGCGTTTCGCGCGCGTCGCCGAAAGATTTTTGGGCAGTGCGCCTCGCGTGCTGGAGGCGGTGGAGGTTTGGGGACACGATGAGCTTTACACAAGCGAGCGAGATGAGGACGCGCACTGACGGGCGGCGCGCCGACGAGTTGCGGCAGGTGACGATTACGCCGAGCTTTATGCCCTACGCGGAAGGCTCCGCGCTGATCGAGATGGGGCGCACGCGCGTCATCTGCACGGCGACGCTCGAAGAGCGCGTGCCGCCGTTTCGTCGCAACAGCGGGCAGGGCTGGCTGACGGCGGAATACGCGATGCTCCCGCGCGCGACGCAGCAG
>JBAVPI010000212.1:0-1856 GCA_049692915.1 Pyrinomonadaceae bacterium | reverse complement strand
CTCTTCGACGAGACGACCCGCATCGGGGATGAAACCGCACATGCTCCACCACACGGGATTGAGCCGCCCGATGATGCCGTTGCCCTCGAACTCTTGCAGGCGCTCGACGGGAGCCTGCGCATTTCTGTCTTCGAGCACGGCCTTGGGGTCATAGCCGCGCGCGGCCCAACGCAAATCTTCCGCCTCGACCTCGACGGGAATCTCCCTGAAAGAAACGTCGCCGTCAGCCGTCTCCGTGTCGAAAGGTTCCGTGCCGTCAATGTACGCGCCCGCCGACGAGATGAGCGCGAGGTTGAGCATCGGCAACGCGCGACGCGCGGGCGTGAACGGGGCGTGTTCGTTCTTGATCCAAGGGTAATGCTCGCCCACTTCGCCCGCGCGCAGTTCGTTGATGCGCTTCCAGCGATTGTAGTAAGCGCGCCACGCGTTCGGGTGTTCGATCATCACTCTGGTCTGTATCGGCTGCATTGTTCGCACTCCCATCTCGAATCGAAAACAAGCGGACGAATCGTTTTCCGTCCCACGGAATCGAACGACTTGAGCGTCGGCACTGACCTTGCCCGCAACGACGTGCCGATCAGTCGTACTCCATCACTTCCGCCATCAGACGTATGCGCGGCAACTCGAAAGCGGGCGGCGTCACTTCGCGCGGGTCTGAGACGGCGAGCAGCCACGAGAGCGCCGCGTCGAGTTGCGACTGATAGTCGCGCAGGTCGAGCGACATGAAGCGATCCGTGCCGAGGCGCGCGAACTTCTCCGACGCCATCTGGTACATCCGTCGCGCCGCGCCGGGCCGCCCGATTTCCAGATGATGAAAGGCCACCGCCGATTGAATCATCGCCTGCAAAAAAAGCTTCTCCGACGGCCCCACCTCGTCGCGCCAGCGCGACTCCCAAGCATCATGCGCCGCGTGGAACTCGCCCGCGTTGTACAGGTCAATTCCGGCGATGTAGTCCTCCGGGTACGCCAGCACATGCGCCCCCGTATAAGCCGGACTCGACTCTTCGTCAGGCATATTTTGATTGAGTCGTCAAAGTCATCAACTCATCAATTCATCGCACCGAGGAGTTGATGAGTTAGCCGTGCCATCCACTACGGACTAGTAGCGCGGCACGGCGGGGTCAACCTCACACGACCAGCGGTCTATGCCGCCCGACAGGTTGAGCAGGTTCTCATAGCCCCGCCGCGACAACACCGCGCAGACCTGTGCGCTGCGCATGCCGTGATGACACATAAAGACGGTCTCGCGCACGGGGTCGAGCGTGGACGCCCACTCGTCGAACTGGCTGAGCGGCAGCAGGCGCGCGCCCTCGATGCGCGTCAGTTCAAACTCGTCCTGCTCGCGCACGTCAATCAAGAGCACGTCTTCGCCACGTTGGCGGCGCTCGTCGAGTTCCGCCGGTGTGATGGTCTTGTATGCCACGCTGTTAACTTTTTACCGTTCCCGATTTTCACAGAAATTAACAGCGTCAACGACAGAAAGCAAACGAGACTCGCGCGCACACAAGCAAATTCTTCGTCCACTGCTTAAGCCGCAATGCCACCCACCAAAGCGCCCGCTGCGACACCGCGCAACGACACATCTGCGGGCGCACGCTCTTCGTCAGGGAGTAGAATTTCTTTCGCCATGCCACCCCGGACAATGACGAGAGCGACGGGTCTGACCTGATGTTTTTAAGTTTTGTCTTGTGTCTTAACGCGGCCTGCCGTTAAGTCGGGAGGCGAGGATTTTGGCGGCGGTCGCGCCCGCGCCGATTGCGCCGCTGATCGTCGGGGCGAGCGGGTTCGACACGTCGCCAACTGCAAAGACGTTTTCCACGCTCGTCTCTCCCTCGCCGGATACCACGACGTAGCCG
>JBAVPI010000211.1:0-9118 GCA_049692915.1 Pyrinomonadaceae bacterium | reverse complement strand
TCAACATCGTCGGCGGCTGTTGCGGCACGACGCCCGCGCACCTCAAGGCCGTCGTCGAGGCCGTCCGCGACGTGACGCCGCACCCGCGCGAAACCCCGCATGTGCCCGCTGCCGCTTCTCTCTTCATCCAGCAGCCTTACCGTCAGGACACCTCTTTCCTCATCGTCGGCGAGCGCGTCAACGCTTCCGGCTCGAAGAGGATGAGAGACTTGCTGAAGGAAGAGGATTGGGACGGCCTCGTCTCGCTGGCGCGCGAGCAGGAGCGCGAGGGCGCGCACATCCTCGACGTGAACGTGGATTACGTCGGGCGCGACGGCGTGCGAGATATGCACGAACTCGTCTCGCGGCTCGTCACGAACGTCAAAATCCCGCTCATGCTCGACTCGACCGAGTGGGAAAAGATGGAGGCCGGACTCCAGCACGCGGGCGGCAAGTGCATCCTCAACTCGACGAACTACGAAGACGGCGAGCCGCGTTTCAGGAAAGTCATCGAACTGGCGAAGCGTTACGGCGCGAGCGTCGTCATCGGCACGATTGACGAGGAGGGCATGGCCCGCACCGCCGAAGATAAGTTCAGAATCGCGAAGCGCGCCTATGAGCAGGCCACGGGTGAACTCGGATTTCCGGCGTCAGATATTTTCTTCGACCCGCTCGCGCTGCCCATCTCGACAGGCATCGAGGAAGACCGCCGCAACGCGCTCGAAACGATTGAGGGCATCCGGCGCATCAAGTCGGAACTGCCGGGATGCTTCACGATCCTCGGCGTCTCGAACATCTCGTTCGGCCTCAACATGGCGTCGCGCATCGCGCTCAACTCCGTCTTTCTGCACGACGCGGTTGAAGCCGGACTCGACTCGGCCATCGTCAACGCCAGCAAGATCGTCCCGCTCAATCGCATCGGCGACCGCGAACGCGAAGTGGCGAGCGACCTCATCTATGACCGGCGAAAATTCGACGGCGATATGTGTATCTACGACCCGCTCGGCGTGTTCACGACGCTCTTCGAGGGCGTCACGACCAAGAGCGCCAAGCAGGACACGAGTAATCTGCCAATCGAAGAACGTCTCAAGCATCATGTCATTGACGGCGAGAAACTCGGACTTGAAGATGGATTAAAAACCGCGCTCGAACGCTATGCGGCGTTGGAGATTATCAACGACATCCTGCTCGACGGCATGAAGACGGTCGGCGAACTTTTCGGGAGCGGGCAGATGCAGCTTCCGTTCGTGCTCCAGTCGGCGGAAGTGATGAAGACGGCGGTGCGCTTCCTCGAACCCTTCATGGAGAAGAAGGGCGGCGCGACGGCCAAGGGCACGATGGTGCTCGCGACGGTGAAGGGCGACGTGCACGACATCGGTAAGAATCTCGTTGACATCATTCTCACCAACAACGGTTATCGCGTCATCAATCTCGGCATCAAGCAGCCGGTTGAAAATATCCTCAGCGCGTTTGAGGAGCACGGCGCGGACGCCATCGGGATGTCCGGCCTGCTCGTCAAATCAACGCTGATTATGAAGGAGAATCTCGAACTGATGCAGGAGCGCGGCATGAGCGTTCCCGTCGTGCTCGGCGGCGCGGCACTGAATCGTCGCTACGTCGAAGACGATCTCGACTCGCTTTACCGTGGCAAACTCTTTTACGCGCGCGATGCCTTTGACGGCCTGCACGTGATGGACAAGTTGATGGGTGGCGGAGCGGACTCAAGCGTTGTCTCGACAGAGGAACGAACCGCCGCGGGCGTGGATGCCGACACCGAGTTTGACGCATCGGAAGATTTAATCGGCGAGGAAGCGAAGCTGGGGTTGCGCAAGATGCACAAGGCGCGTGCCGCGAAGTCGCCGCTTGGGGACACGACGCACACCACACGCTCCGACGTTAACCCCGATGCGCCGATTCCGCGCGCCCCATTCTACGGAGCGCGCGTCTTCGCCGATGTTCCGCTCGACGACGTTTTCGCCTACGTCAACGAGACCGCGCTCTTTAAGGGTCAGTGGCAGTTTAAGCAGGGAAGGACAACGACGGACGCGTACCGCGCGCTCGTCGCGGAAAAAGTGCGACCCGTCTATGACGAGTTGAAGGAACGCGCGCGGCGCGAACAGTTGTTGACTCCGCGCGCCGTCTATGGCTACTTCCCGTGCCAGTCCGAAGGCAACGATCTCATCATTTACAGGGATGACGAGCGCACGGAACGCACGCGTTTCACCTTTCCGCGCCAGCCTGCGGGGAAGCGACTCTGCCTGACGGACTACTTCGCGTCGAAGGATTCGGGGCGCGTGGATGTCGTCGCCTTTCAACTCGTCACGATGGGGCGACGCGCCAGCGAGTACGCGCACGAGCTATTCAAAGCCGATAATTACACGGATTATCTCTTCTTCCACGGCCTCTCGGTCGAGGGTGCCGAGGCGCTCGCGGAACTCTGGCACAAGCGCGTCCGCGAAGAACTGGGCATCGCGGGACGTGACGCCGCGGAGTTGCCGAAACTCTTTCATCAGGGCTATCAGGGTTCGCGTTTCAGCTTCGGCTATCCGGCTTGTCCGAGCCTCGAAGATCAAGTCAAGCTCTTTGAACTGCTCGACCCCTCGCGCATCGAGGTCGAGTTGAGCGAAGAGTTTCAACTCGTGCCTGAGCAATCAACGTCGGCGATTATCGTTCATCACGAAGAGGCGAAATATTTTTCGATAGATTAAGATACCGTGACAGTTGACCGGCATGGCGTGGCACGATGAAATCAATCTTTTCTCGTGGCACAACTTTATTCGTCACGGTATTTAAAATGTCTCTGAGCGAGAGCAACACAGCCGAAGGGCCGCGCGCGAGCGAGGGAAAGCGGGAGAGCTACAGGATCGGGCCGACGCCGGAAGAGATGGCCGCCCTGTCGGGGATGGAGCGCCTCGCCTTTCGCGTGACGCATCGCATGAACCGTGGGCGTTGGAAGCGCGTGTGGACTTTCTGCCAGCGCGCGTTCGGGGCGAGTTGGATACATCTCGCGACCTACAACATCATGCGCGTTTACGGGCTTGAGCACCTCGACGAAGTATCGCACGAACGTCCGCTCCTGCTCGTCGCCAACCATCGTTCGTTCTTCGATCTCTACGCCGTCTCAAGCATTCTCTTTCGCCGGACGCGCTGGCGGAAAAAACTTTTCTTTCCGGTACGCGGGCGTTTCTTCTACGAATCGCCGCTCGGCATGCTGGTCAACCTCCTGATGGGATGGTGGTCTATGTACCCGCCGTTTTTTGCGAGCGGCGAGAATCCGCTCGTTGATAAACGCGCGTTCGATAAATACTCGATGCGTCTGCTGACGGAGTTGTGTCGCGAAGGGGCGGGCAACATCATCGGCTTTCACCCCGAAGGCACGCGTAACAAGAGCGAAGACCCTTACACGTACCTGCGCCCGCAGCCCGGCGTCGGCAAGCTGATCAAGGACGCCGCGCCGCAAGTCGTCCCCGTCTTCATCACGGGCCTCGGTAACGACCTCCGGCGGCAGGTGCTCGGCAACTGGCGTGGAGGCGAAAAGATTCGGATTCACTTCGGCTCGCCGCTCGACTTCGGGGCGTACGAAGGGAAGCGCGATTCCGTCCGTACTTACAAGGAGATCGCGGATTTCGTGATGAGCAAAATCGCGGAACTCGGTGAGCAGGATCGCGACGCGCGCCTTCTTGAATCAAACCGGCAGACGCCCATCGCTTCGTCAACTTATCGCTCGAATTTATAACTTGTCTCCAATGCACTTGCGCCTTTTGCGCGGGCTACGTCTCTGCTGGCCGTGCCGGGACGCGAACAAAAATGCCGCTACCTCTCGTCATCGTCAATCCTGCTTCCGCCGGCGGCGCGACGGGCGACGCGTGGCCCGGCATCGCCAGTGAACTGCGCAGGCACTTCGGGCCGTTCAGTTGCGCGTTCACGAAGGGGAGCCGCGATGCCGTCGAGATCGCGCGTCGCGAGGCCGTCGCGGGCCGCACGCTTATCATCGCGTGCGGGGGGGACGGGACGATCTCGGAAGTCGCCAACGGCATACTGCAATCGGGCGCGGATGCGGAACTCGGAATTCTGCCGAGCGGAACGGGCGGAGATTTTCGTCGCACGCTGAAGCTGCCCGCACGAACGGCGGACGCCGCGCTCGCTCTGCGTCAGGGTCGCGCGCGAAGGATGGATGTAGGGCGCGTGTCTTTCGTCAACGGGGAGGGGGCCGGCGAGTCGAGATATTTTCTCAACGTCGCCTCGTTCGGGATGGGCGGCGCGGTGATCGAGCGGGTCAAGGAAAACTCTTCGCTTCCGGGCAGAAGCGCACGACTGCTTGGCGGGAAACTTTCTTTCGCGGCGGCGGCCTTTCAGACGGCCATCACATTCACGAAGCCCTCTGTGCGCGTGCAACTCGACGGCGGCCTTGAGTCGCGCCTCGTGGTGGCGAATTTTTGCGTAGCCAACGCACAGTATTTCGGCGGCGGGATGAGAGTCGCGCCGGAGGCGAAAATCAACGACGGTCTCTTCGACGTGGTCGCCATCGGAGACCTCAGCCCGCTTTCGATTCTGACGAATTCCTATCGCGTCTATCTGGGCACGCATCTGGGCATGAGCGAGGTGCGGCATACGCGCGCGCGGAAAGTGTCGGCAAAAGCGGCGGGAACGGACGGGGTGAAGCTGGAGGTTGATGGCGAACTTGTCGGGACGCTTCCCGCCGATTTTGAAATCATTCCGGGCGCGCTACGCGTTCGATGTCCGTCGTGATTCGGGATTAAACGGCGCGACTGAAGGCCGCGTCGCCGAGAAAATTCTCGCGCACGTATTTGACCGTATCGAGCAGAGTGTCGGAAGGTTCGCGCGGGTTGAAGCCGAGTTCGCGCGCCGCCTTTGACGAATCGAGATACCAGAAATAGTCGGCCATCTCGACCTCGACAGGCTCGACGGGCGGCGCGAGTTTCCAGTGACGGAAGAGCGCATTCAAGCCCTGCGCGCCGCGCACGGCAAGCCTTGAGGGGAGCGCGAAGCGCGGTGCGGCGACCTTCGTCAGGCGTTCGAGCCGTCCGAAGAATTCCGCGAACGTCCAGTTGGCCGCGCCCAACAAATATCGCTCACCGTGCTCTCCGTGCTCCATCGCGCTGAAAAATCCTCGCGCCGCGTCGCGCACATCCACGAAGCTGAGTCCGCCTTTCGGCACGGACATAATCTTGCGCGCGAGAAAGTCGAGGACGACTTTCGTCGAACTCAGGCGCTCGTCGCCGGGGCCGAGCAGGAGGCTCGGATTGACGATGACGAGACGCCGTCCATGACCGGAAAAGTTTTCGAGCGCCACGCGTTCCTGATAAAGCTTGCTCGTGTAGTAGGGCCAGCGCGAGATGATCTCAAGCGGCGTCGGCCAGTCTTCGTCCGGTGTCAAATCCGCCGTGTCCGTGACGGCGATGGTGCCGCTCGTCGAAGCGAGTACGATGCTCTCGACTCCCGCCGTCGCCGCCGCCTGACAGAGCAGGCGCGTGCCCTCGACGTGCAGCGAAAACATTTCGTGCGTGTCTTCACTCGCACGCGAGACGCGACCGGCCAGATGATAAATTTGCGCGACACCCTCGACGGCGCGCGCCACGTCTTCCGGCGACATGATCGAACCCTTGACGGCTTCGACGCCCAGTTCCGCGAGCCAGTCCGGCGAAGAGGTCGCCAGCACGCGGATGTTTTTGACGCCTTCGGCGACTAACAGCCGGACGAGATGCGAGCCGAGAAATCCCGTGCCGCCGGTGACGAGAGTGGCGCTCTGCGGCCTCCGTGCGAGCGCGGATTTCTTCGCGGTCGGGGCGTCCTTGAGAGACTTGGCGGCTTTTTTGGTCGCCGTCTTTTTAACTGTCGTCTTGTTGGCTGTGGTTCGTTTTGTCGGCATTTGTTCGTCGAATTTTCAATCGCCGGTCGAGACGAGATCGTCCGCATCCGTGTGTGCTGCGGCGGCGTCTTCCGAGGCGTGGCGACGTTCGGTGCGCCAGCGGCGGCGCAGCGACTTGGCGTCAAAGGCGTGTCGCGTCCCGTCGCGTAAGTTCTCGACTTCGTGGCTGACGAGCGCGGCGATCAGCCTGTACGCCTCGGACTTCGGCATGCCCTTCGTCATCTCTTCCAGACTCTCGATGGACAGGAAGCGCCCGACGCGCGCGCCGATCTCGCGGCTCTTGATGATGTTCGTGCCCTTCGGCATGGCTTCGTATGTGCCGTGGAGGTGGAGCGGCAGAATTCCCGTGCGGGTCGAGAGCGCGAGATAGCCGACGATGGGCTTGAACTCCGCCATCTCGCCCGTCACAGAGCGCGTGCCTTCCGGAAAGATGAGCGCCGTGTAACCTCTCTCCAGAAATGAACGCGCGTGCCGCAGAGACTTCCTTAGAGAGCCACTGCGCTCAATCGGCACGAGGTTCGTGAAATTGTCCATGTAGGCGCGCTTGTACCTGTTGTCGAAGAAATAGTCGGCGGCGGCAAGCACCACCATGTCGCGCCCCTGCTCGCCGAGCGCCATCTTGATGAGGCCCATGTCGAGATGCGACGTGTGATTGGCGGCGACGATAAAGTTCGTGTGGACGGGAATGTTCGTTTCGCCTTCGACGCGCGTGTGGAGAAGTTTTTGATAGAAGAGGCTCTGCAAATAATCCAGCCCCTTGTTGCCGACCGTGCGGACGAGTGAGGGAATGTAAATCTCGTCTTCCTCACGTCGTTCTTCTTCAGCACGCGCCCGTGCCGCGCTCGCCTGCGCGGGCGTCGGCTTGCGCGTCACGACCGTCTGAAGCTCGCGCACCGTCTGCACCTCGTTGAGCGCATCGGGAGAAGTGAGCGTGCCGCCTGCGTGTTCGATGGCCGTCGCGAGTTCGACGAACATCAAACTATCGAAGCCGAGTTCGGTCAGGCGCGTATCGAGCGAGACCTGCGCGCGGGGTTTGCCGGAGACGGTCGCGACGATCTCGACGAGCCACGTAGCATCGCCCTTACGGCTTTCGGATGAGACTCCGCCCCCTGAGCGCAAACCCGCGCGAATGCTCTCTTCGAGCGACTCGACAATGCGGACGACTTCGCGCCGCTTGACCTTCTTCGTCGCCGTGCGCGGCAACTCCGTGTCGGTGAAATAGAGCGACTTAACGCGCTTGTAAAAGGGAAGCGTCGAGGACACGTCGCGGAAATGCTGTTCGATGTTGCGTCGCACTTCATCACGCGAGAGCGCGATGTCGTGCTCGTAATTCGGGACGACGAGGCAACCCACCTTTTCGCCGATGCCTTCGGTGAGTCCGACCACGCCCAACTCTTCGATGAATGGCGAATTTCTGTAGAGGTCTTCGATCTCGTCCGGATAGACGTTCTTGCCGTTCGTATCAACGATGATCTCTTTGGAGCGCCCGATGAGATAGAGATTGCCGTCTTCGTCGAGCCGTCCCAAGTCGCCCGTGTGCAGCCAGCGATTGACGAGCGCATCCTTCGTCGCACTCTCGTTCTGATAGTAACCGGCCATCACGTTCGGGCCGCGTGCGACGACTTCGCCGATGCCGGAAGCGTCCGGTTCGGCGATCCGCAGTTCGACACCGGGCAGAGGTTTGCCGACGCTCGTCGCGACAAGGCGGTTGCCGGGGCGTGTGACGGTCAACACGGGCGATGCTTCGGTCAACCCGTAACCTTCTAGAATGGTGAAGCCGAGGCCGTGCATGTCGCGCTTCACTTTTTCGTTGAGGGCCGAGCCACCGCTGATGAAATAGCGTATGTGCCCGCCGAGTCCTTGATGAATCGGGCGGAAAAGAATTTGTCCGAGGTTGAGCGGCGTGTTGTCGCGCAGCCAACTGTTGGCGCTCATCAAAACGTCCGCCGCGCGCCCTACCCAGACGTTGTTTTCGTGCAGGCGATTCGTGATGCGACGGTGCAGCAGTTCCCACAGCGCGGGCACGCCGACCATCCCTGTGATGTGTCCGTCCTTGACGGCGCGCGCCAGTTCCTCGCCGCTCAAGTCCTGCAAATATGTGATCGGAGTTCCGCGGCTGAACGGCGTCAGAAAGCCCGTCGAGAACTCGAAGGTGTGATAGAGCGGAAGCACGGAAAGCACGCCGTCGCTCGTGTCCATCTCGAAGACGGACGCGAGCATCGAGACCATGTTCGTCAAATTCTTGTGCGAGAGCATGACGCCTTTCGGCTGCCCCGTCGTCCCCGAAGTGAAGATGAGCGAGGCCGTCGTGTTGGCCGCGACTCTCGCGGGAAGAAGCGCGATGCGCTCGTCTTCCGTCCCGATGTCGGTGAGTTCAAAAATTTCCGGCATGCGCCAGATTTGCGTCGCGCCGAGTCCGGCGAGATTCAATGCGTCGGCCAGATCAGCATGCAGTTCATCAACCTTCTCGTTGATGACGAGGCCGGCAGCGCCGCTCGCGCGCACGAAGTTGACGAGTTCTTCCGTCGAACTTTCGGGGTCAACAGGCACGCACGTCGCGCCCGCTTTGAGCACGCCGAAGTAACTCATGCCCCATTCGGGCGCGTTGTAGCTGGCGAGCACAACACGGTCTGAGGGCTTCACCCCGCGGCTCGCGAAGAAGGCAGCGGCGCGCGTCGCCAACTCGTGCAAGTCGGCGTAGGTGTATTGCTCCTTCTGACCGTCGCGCTCGATGCGCATGGCGACGCGCGTTGAGAAACGTTTGGTCGAAGTCTCGAAAAGTTCAAGGAGGTCGCGATATGTGTAGGCACGCTTGGGCTGCGCGCGCATGTCCTCTTCGAGCGTCGGGAAGACCCACTTCTTGAGGCCGGGGAAGTGGACGTGCATCCAGTAGTCGTACCAGTCGAACCCCTCAGGATTCCACGTCAGCAGTTGTCGCTCGTCCACGCGAATCTGATTAAAGAGCGAGCGCACGTTGTCGGCGCGGAAAATGTAAGCGTTCTCGACCATGAAGGGACGAAACATCTCGAACGCGTGCTGCGTTTCGTGCGTCACTTCTTCGAGGCGGTCAACCCTCTTTTTGGCACGATCAATCACGTCGGTCAGGCGACCCCCGCCCCATCGCGGTCGCGCGCGGTCGAGCAAGTTCGAGACACGCTTCGCCGCCGCGTTGACCATCGGCGTCGAGGTCGAGTCGAAACGCGCGGTCGTCACGGGTCTGGTTTCCATCCGCCCGGCGATTTCGTTGAC
>JBAVPI010000210.1:0-2040 GCA_049692915.1 Pyrinomonadaceae bacterium | reverse complement strand
GAGGACGATAGAATGTTGCTTCTCCGGTACGCACGACATTACGATTTTCCACACGTCAAATTTTTAATCGGAAGGTGGAATAGATGGCACAGGTTCAGACAGTGGTTGCGGAGCATTAAGCCCGCATGGATAACTTCTAAGGCGAGCGGGGCGGACGCGCATGGGCGAGAAAAACGCGATCCGCCGCCACCGCCGCCACCGCCGCCAGTGTCGCCATCGGCTGAATCTGAAAACAGGGACGCGCCCGTGGTCTTGGCAGAGTTGCCGAAAGAAGATGGAGCGAAGCCTGCAGCCGCGACGGATAAGCAGCATCCGGAGTCAACAGAGAAAAAGGATTTACGCTGACAACGCGACAAGCCACGGCGTTGGTGGCGCATCCGCAATCCGCCGAAAGAATTGCCCGGGGTGTTTCACCCGCGCACAAGCCGGAAAGAGCTACGTTTGAATTTCGAGGTTGCAGACGGCGACGGACAGTTCGCGGTCGTCGCGCGTTTCGTCGCTGGTCGGGCGCGGCTGCCAAGTGGCGGAGGCGCGCAGCTCAAGGTCGAAAGCTCCGCCCGCCGTGGAACTCAACGTGTCAGGCACAGGGATATCCAATGCCAGCCAGCCGTGGCGAAAGAGCGAGAGGGCGCACAGTTTTTCACCGTTCACAAACAATTCGACTTCGAGCGGGCGCGAGCGCACGTCAGGCATGTGCGTCGTGATGTCGAGGCGCAGTCGAGACAGTGTGCGCGCTTTGAACGTCACGCGCCCGCGTCGCTTCATCCAGCGCGCGACGGGGGGCAGTACGTTCGGCTCGTACCAGCCGTCGTCGAACGTCGCGCCGCATGCGCCCCGGTCGAGACAGACCGCGTCGGCGGCGGTCGTCTCTTCTTCTTCAAACTTTGTGTACGGCGAAACCAGCGCGCGACGGTCGCGGTGCTCGTTATAGAACGGCCCCAGTGCTTCATCCGACGCTTTCAGGAGGACGTAGATGCCGCTCTTGGGGAGGCGCACATGCAGGTCTGAAATCTTCCCGAAGACATAGCCCATCGCCATGTCGAAGGCGCGACGCTCTGCGAAGGAGAGGCCGCGCAGGTAGTCTAGAAAGTCGGCCTCGAACGGCAGATCGTATTCGTCCGCCTGCTTGATGAACTCCTCGCTGCTCAGACAGAGAGCATAGCGCGGCTCCCACGCGACGTGCTCGAAAAAACGCCGAAAGCGAGCCGCGTGCTCCCCCTCCTCTTCGAGGCCGACGTGCCCGTCAACCGAGATGAAGCGACGCAATTCCGACGCGCTCATCTCGTCGTAACTTTTCTGCGCGCGCCGGTCTGTGCATTCGATGCCGTGCAGGGTGACGCCGCCCTTACGCAGCACGCGCCGTATTTCCGAGAGCACCGCGTCCTTCTCTTTAAAGCCGACGTGTCCGAGCACGTCGAGGCTGACGACGTAATCAAAACTCGCGTTGTCGAATGGCAGGCGCGTGAGCGCGGCACTGGCCGTCACGTCGTAACCGTTACGACGCGCGGCGAGCGCGCATTCGTTCGAGAGGTCAACTCCGGCAAGTTCGACGCCTTTGCGCTTCAGGAGGGCGAGCATTCCGGCCCCGCAACCGAGGTCGAGCACGCGCGAACCCGCGCGCACATTATCGTAAACCCACATCGTCCGCGCGAAGCGCATGTCGAAGCGGTCGAGCGCGCGAAAGTAACGCGCGTCGAGCACTTCGTCCGAGACGAACTTCGTCCGGTAAAATTCCTCAACGTCCGCTATTCCGGCGCGGCTGTACAGGTCGTCTTCCATACGCGTGCTTTTCGACGAGGGCGGGGCGATTTCCGTCAGCCGTACTACGACCTTAACTCCGGCGCAACGCCTCGACGGTCTTTCTGATTCCCGGCGCGAACGGCGTCTGACGAAAGCTGAAATCGCGTTTGGCGTCATCGGCGCTGACGGGCACGTTCATGCCCCATTTTTCCACCTGATAATAGTTGAGCAGAGGCTCCTTCAAAAGTTTCTCCTGAACTTTGACCGCCCACGCGAACAGGCGATTCGGCACCGGCACGA
>JBAVPI010000209.1:0-2706 GCA_049692915.1 Pyrinomonadaceae bacterium | reverse complement strand
GAGCAGCAGTCATCACGGCAGAAGGCATCGCAAGCATCGTCGCCATCACCGCAGGCATCACAAAATGAAAGGTGAGATGAAGAGCGGCAACGGGAACATGTAAGAGCCTGAAGAGTGCGGAATTTTGTTTTGTTCCGTGCTCTCGATTCCGGTTCGCCGCCGCTCGAACGGACGCCGATGCGTGTCGAGATGTCGAACGACGGCGGTTGCATCACGAAAGGTCGCGAGCGGCTACTCGAATCGGAATCATGTTCTTCCCGTGAAAGTAAGGAGGGGCGTCGCCGCAAGGTTGCGCCCCTTCTGTCATGCGGGCCGGAGATTTACGGCGGCGCTCGAACTAACTTCGACCGGCCAACTCGCGCCGGATAGCTTCGAGTTCCCTTGAGATGGCGTCGAAGCGTTCGAGTATCTGCGAGGTTTCGCCGCTCAGTTCGCGTGTGGTCACGGCGCTCGCCTGTTCCTTGCCTTCGATGTAGAAAGTGCCGCCCGGTTCAAGCACGCACGTCTGCACGTGTTCGAGATTTCTAAAGCCCTGCCGGTGTGCGACCGTCGTCAGTTCGGCCTCCGTCAAAAGCTCTCTCGCCATCGCACGCTCGCACAGTTCGCCGTTCTCGATGAGCACGGTCGGAGTGCCTTCAAATAATTGGTCGAGGCGTCGGTGGCGGAGGACGAAGCGCACGACGATGTAATTAGTGAGGAGCAGCGTGAAAGCACCGAGCAAGCCTCCCGTGATCGAGTTGTCGTCGCCGATGAAGGCGTTCTGCACGGTGTTCGAGAGCGACAGGAGCACGACGAGATCGAACGGATTGAGTTGAGCCAACTCGCGCTTGCCGAAGATTCTCAGCAGCACGACGAGCGCGAAGTAAACCAGCATTGAGCGCAGGATTTTTTCGATGACGGGCATGGGCAGTTGAAACACGCCGCGCCACACCTCCGTGTTCCACCACAACGTTGCTTGCAACATCTTCCGTTTCTCCTTCGGCGATTAACTTGCCGGGTGATGAGTTCAAAACGTCGCGCGGCGAGCGGGGCGGCGACGACGTGGCATAACATTTCGCGACGAAACTCCGCCGCACGGCTCTTACTTTTCAACGCTTGAGAGGGTCGCCCCTGAGAATACATGACGGATTAAGTCAACGTAAATCACGACCGCGCTCGCGATGATTGTTGACAAAAACAGTCTCAACTCTTTTAATAGAAGTGTCGCGCTCCTTCGGGCGCGAGATCGTTGGTCAGTCCCGCGAACGATTGTTTCCACCGGGAACGCGTCGCCCATCTCACGAACGCGGCGCATAATTTCAACTTAAACAGACACCCATCTCGACGAAGCGGCCACGGGTAAAAGCCCCAACGCGTGCCGCGCCTCGCAGACATCTCCGACAGGACGAACAGCAGCAGCATGAAATCCGAGAACGACATCTGGCAGGTAATGACGGGCGGCGAAGTCTATCAAGCCGACCTTGAGACGCTGAAAGAGTGGATCAGCGAAGGTCTGGTCGGGCAGACGGATTCGGTGCGTAAGGGCAATCTCAAATGGATCGAGGCGGGCCGCGCGCCTCTGCTCCGACGCGTCTTTAACGGCGAAGAGAAGATCGTGCCGCGCGAAGCGTCCACCGTCGCAGCCGTCGCCGTCGCCACTGCCGAGGTGAGCGCGACGGACGCACACGTGCCTCATCAGGTCGCGGAAGAGGTGGGCGGCGATCAATCGTTTCAGGAGACGCTTGAAGAGTCTGAGGAAGAACCGTTTCTGATTCCCGTCCCGACGCAGCACGCGGCTGTGCCGGTTGTGGCGGCCAGTTGTTACAACCATCCGAATGAGTCGCCGGAATACGTCTGCCGCTCGTGCGCCGCGACCTTTTGTCGCCACTGCACGAAGCGTGTGGACAACAGTGCGGTGGCGCTCTGCGCGCTGTGCGGCGAATTGTGTCGTCGCTTCGACGAGTTGAAACAGCAGCACGAATTGTACGAAGAGCAGAGCGCGCCCTTCGGCTTCGCGGACTTCACGCGCTCGCTCGCCTATCCTTTTAAGCACACGATCAGTCTCGTCTTCGGCGCGGCGTTGTACGCGTTCATGTTGCTGGCGGGGATGCGCGGGCGCGTGCTGGCCTTCGCGATCTTGTTCGGGTGCATCTCCATCGTCATCAACCGCGTGGCGGCGGGCAAGTTCGACCGGGACTTTTTGCCAGACTTCAGCGCCTTCTCGTTTCTCGACGACGTGTTGATGCCCGCACTGCTCGGCGTCGGCGTGACGATTGTGGCGTTGGGGCCGGCCATCCTGCTCGTGCTGCTGCTCCTGTTCGGCTGGCTCGGCGGCCTCAAGGGGCAGACGACGCAGGCGGCGGCTGACGCGCGTTATCAGGAGATGAGGCGCAAAGCAGGTGAGGAGGCGAATCGAATCGCGGGCGAGAAGCTTAACAGCGAAGAGATACAAAAGTTGGCGGGCGGCACGCAGGAAGAACAGCAGGTCGTCCTGAATAAACTGCGCCGCGCCGAGATGGAAGATGCAGCCGCCAAGAAGAAGGACGCGGCTATAAGCGAGAAGGTCGAAGAGTCGGACGACGGCCACGACATGACCGTGACGTTCGCGCTCCAATTCCTGAAGCGACCCGGTTTCATCCTGCTGCTCGGACTGCTGGCGGTCGGGTGGGCGATTTTCTATTACCCGATGGCGCTGGCCGTGGCGGGCTACACGGAAGATTTCAAGTC
>JBAVPI010000208.1:0-3134 GCA_049692915.1 Pyrinomonadaceae bacterium | reverse complement strand
CATCTCGACGAAGCCGAAGCCGCGCGAGCGTCCAGTCTCGCGGTCTTCCACCACGGAGGCCGTTTCGACTTCGCCCGCCTGCGCAAACATCTCTCGCAGTTCGTCGCTCGTCGTGCGGAAGTTGAGATTTCCAACGTATAGTTTCGTGCTCATCTCTTTATCCTTTTAGCATGAGAAGCGCGGGCAGGATTAACTGGCGGCAGCGCGGGAGGAATGAGTTCTCACAACTGCGGCGATGGCGACATGCCCGGTGCTCCGAGTTTTTCGAGAGCGGCTTCGATTCAGATTAACAACCAACCACGCTCTCTCCTCAGCCGAACACCGTCGCCAGTCTGTCACGGGCAGGCGCAGTCACCCTTGACGCGCGAGAGCAGGAACCTTGAACGCGGAAAGTATGCCCCATATTTCGCGGCGAGCGCAAGAAATTTTTGCCGTCAAAAATTCCGCACGGCGCATGAAAATTTACACGCGCGCGTCACTCGTCCGGGACGGGATGGAGCATTTTTCGAGTTGATGCGGGCGCACCCGTCGCGCTGTTTTCTTTCGCTTGAAAAGCTTCCGGCTTTAGAGCAGAATAACCGCGCGTCAGCTTTTCATTGTCAGTCGTGCGGCGACATGGCATGCCGCACGCGATTTAACAAAATACTCCTCTCCTTCCTTAGCGCCTCAGACCGCCAGGAGCATTCAAACCGGATGATCGGCCAGACCATCTCTCACTACCGCATCCTCAGCCAGATCGGCGAGGGCGGCATGGGCATCGTCTATGTCGCCGAAGACCTGCAACTGGGCAGGCGCGTCGCCATCAAATTTCCGCACGCGGGGGGCGACGAAAAGCACTACCGCGCTCGCTTTCTGCGCGAGGCGCGGGCCGTCTCTTCGCTCACGCACAAGAACATCGCCGCCGTTTACGACTACGGCGAGACGACGCTCGGACAGCCCTTCATCGTCATGGAACACGTCGTCGGGCAGACACTCGGCGACATTCTGCTGGCAACCGGGCTGAGCCTCGTGCGCGCCGTCGAAGTGATCGAAGACGTGGGCGGCGCGCTCGCCGAAGCCCACCGGCGCGGCGTCGTCCACCGCGACATCAAGCCCTCGAACGTGCTGATTAATAATCGCGGCGAGGTCAAGGTGCTGGACTTCGGACTCGCCAAGCAACTCGACGAAGCATCCGACACTTCTTCGCCGGGTCAAGACGCGCGGGAGATGATTGAAACGCGCAGCGATGTCGTCATCGGCACGCCGCTCTACCTGTCGCCCGAACAGGCGCGCGGTGCGCCCGTAGATGGACGCAGCGACCTCTTCGCGCTCGGCGCGCTGCTCTATGAATGCGTCGCCGGTCGTCCCGCTTTTTCCGGCGCGAACGTCATCGAGATCGGCGCACAGGTGCTCCACATCAACCCGCCGCCCCCTTCACACTTCAACGCGCTCGTCCCCACGGAACTGGATCGGGTCGTCCTCAAGGCGCTCGCCAAGAAGCCGGAGGAGCGTTACCAGTCGGCTGACCTGATGGTCGCCGACCTTGAAGCCGCACGCGCCAAACTCTCCGGCGCGGATACGACGCGCACGCGTCGGCTCGCCACGGGGTCGAACTTCATGCGTTCGAGCGCGTTGATGACGCTCTCGGACACTTTGCGCCGCCCGCGCCTGTCGCCGCTCACCTTCTTCATCGCGCTCATGACCGTGCTCGCCCTCGTCTGGGCAGTCGCGTCGTGGCGCGCGCCGCACGCGCACAAGCTGTCTCCCGAAGCCGCAGAGGCATACAAACGCGGGGTTGAAGCGATGAGGGCGGGCGCTTACTACAAGGCGGGCCGCGAACTCGAAGAGGCCGTGCGACTCGACGACAAGTATGCGCTCGCGCACGCGCGCCTCGCCGAGTCGTGGGCCGAACAGGATTATCTCGACCACGCCAAGGACGAACTGCTCGTCGCTGCCTCGCTCGTGCCCGAACGCAAGGCGCTGCCGGAACTCGACGCGCTCTACCTCGAAGCCATCACGGCGACCGTGCGGCGCGACAATGCCGCCGCCGTCGCATCTTACGAAGAGATCGCGCGGCGCGTGCCTGACTCGGCCCAGAGCTATCTCGATCTCGGTCGCGCCTACGAGCGCAACGACGAGACGCAAAAGGCGATTGACAGCTACGTCAAAGCCACGAACCTTGAGCCGTCCGATGCCACGGCCTTCCTTCGCCTCGGCGTCCTCTACGGGCGCAGGCAGGATACCGCGAGCGCCCTCGTCACCTTCGAGAAAGCCGAAAATCTCTATCGCGCCGCGCGCAACGAAGAGGGCCGCGCCGAAGTGCTCTACCAGCGCGGCAACATGTACAACGTCGCGAACAAACTCGCGGAGGCACGGCAGAATCTCCAACAGTCGCTCGAATTGTCGCGCGCCGGAGACTTTCAGTACCAGCGAGTGCTGACGCTCCTCGCCCTGAGCAGCGTGATGATCTCGGACAACCGGCAGTTGGCTGAAGCAGAGCGTTACGCGCGCGAGGCCGTTGACTTCGCGCGCTCGAACGGCATGTTCAATCTCACGGCGCGCGGGCTGACCGATCTCGGCAACGTCTATTTCTCAGGCGGCGATTACGCGAAGGCGGAAGATTATTTCAAGCAGGCCATCGAGTTGGCCGAGCGTTACAGGGTGCGGCGCATGGGCGCGCGCGCGCAACTCTCGCTGGCGAGCGTGCTGATGAGTCAAATCAGGGCCGACGAGGCGCAGCCGCTCCTACAACAATCGCTCGCCTTCTACGAGGGGGGCGGCTATCGCCGTGAAGCTTCGCAGGCACGGACGCTGCTCGCGCGTGCCATGCGTCTGCGCGGCGATTACGCGGGAGCGCTCGCATCTTTCGAAACACTGCTCCGGCTCGCACGTCAGGAGAACAACACCGCGCAAGCCGTCCTCTCGCTCAACGACATCGGGCGCGTCCTCGCCTTGCAGTCGAAGTACCCGGAGGCGCTCAAGTATTTTGAAGAGAGCTACGCCGTCACCAAGTCCGCGGACGACGGGTTGAACATGGGCTACTGCCTCGTCAACCGCGCGACCTCGCTCTGGCATCTGGGCCGCTACGAGGATGCGAATGCGCTGCTCGCGCAGGCCGAGGCGGTCACGAATCAGAAGCCCGGCGCGTTCAAGTC
>JBAVPI010000207.1:0-3048 GCA_049692915.1 Pyrinomonadaceae bacterium | reverse complement strand
GGGCAGGACAATTCGCTCTGGTTCACATTCGACGCTGCCTCAAAAGACGTGAAGTTTGAGATTGGCGACTTCAACCTCGTGCTCACGCCGGAAGACCGCCCTGAAGTTCTGCTGGGCGATGTTGATGGAAAGCTGTTCGAGAGCAATTGGGGGCGCGCCGATCCTTTCAAGGTGACGCTCATCGAGTATGAATTACAGGCGACGCCGCCGCGCGTGCGCCTGTTGCCGAAGAATCCGGAAAAATTCAAGGAGCACATTGATCTCGCAAAGCCGTGCGCGCTGGATCAGTTGTACACGGACTTTCAGTCGCACAAAATCCTGACCGTCCTGCGCGAATTACAGGACAATCCGCAGAACGCGCTGCATGTTCACAGTTTGCTGCGCGAGGGCCGGATGGATGAATGGCAGCCTGTAGTGCATGAGACAGGCAACATCGAAAAACTTATCAGAGAGTGCGTCGCTCTCTCTGATAAAGACCCTGACACGTTTTTGAACGAAGGGCAATGGCACGCGTGGCGCGGCGTCTTCGGTGAGCCGCTCTCGCTTATCTGGGGGCCTCCGGGGACTGGCAAGACTCACACCGTCGCCCACATTCTCATCGGCTACGCGCTGGCCGCGCAAGCTGCGAAGAAACCGTTACGCCTACTGGTAACAGCCTCCACGCATCACGCCATCGTGAACGTGCTGCGCAAGCTGGCGGAGTTGGCGCGGGTGTATAACCTTGCGCCAGAGACGCTTTCCATCGTCAAGCTTCTCGGCAGCGGCAACGCCGCCGATGATGAGTTGCCTTCAAGCGTCGAGTTGCTCGCGGACGAGGATTTGGAAATCTGTTTACAGCGGGAAGTTCAATGCATCGTCGCCGGAGGGACGGTTTGGAGCGCCTACAAGGGGATGAAAAAAGCTGGTGGCGTCATCCGCCCCTGGTTCGATGTCGTGCTGGTTGACGAGGCTTCGCAGATGCGTCTGCCAGATGCACTCGTCGCCTTCGGCGCGAGCAAAGCGCATTCAAACATCATCCTCGCCGGTGACGACCAGCAGCTACCGCCGATCATTCATGGCAGTTACCCGGAAGAGCACGAGCACATGCTCAGTTCCGTCTTCGCTTTCATGCGACGGCAGATTGAACAGGCGAGCGTAGGCGAGCCAAATATCGAAGCACGGAAAATTTTCCAGCTTGAAGAGAACTTCCGCATGAACGAGCCGCTGACTGCTTATCCGCGCCATGTCCTTTATCGCGGACGCTTCAAGTCAACTCGACCCCAGATCAGAATCCAGACCGCGCCAGCAATTGAAGAGACGAGTGAAGAAATAATTGATACCATCCTTCATCCCGAGCGTCCGGTAGTGCTTTGTTGGTACACGTCGCCCCGCAGTTTCACCGCGCGCAATCCTATCGAAGCGGAGTTGATAGCGCTCATTGCAGACAGGCTCGGCCAGACGTTGTTGCAAGAGACAAAGGACAAGTCTTTGCAACCTTACTCGCCCAAAGATTTTGTGCGGCATGGCCTGGCAGTGCTTGCTCCCCACCGCGCGCAGAACAGCGCCATCCGGCAGGCTCTGGCCCGGCGCGGATTCGACGGCAGGCAAAAGCCAATGCCGCTAGTAGATACGGTCGAAAAGATGCAGGGCAAAGAGCGTGAAGTGATCTTGGTTTCTTACGGCGTGGCCGATGAGGAATACGCTACCGCCGAGGCGCAGTTTCTGCTCAGCCGCAACCGCTTCAACGTCGCGGCGACGCGCGCTGAACGCAAGTTGATCGTCCTTTGTTCGGATACCGTGCTGGATGCCGTGCCGACGGATCGGCGCACCTTGTTGGAAGCAATGATGCTCAAGGAGTTTCGCCATTATTGTAGCGATGGGCACTTGCAAAGACCCTGGACATCTTCTGAAGGCGACGAAGTAACGCTCAATATTCAGTGGAAAGGATTTTGAAGTTATTATTCATCTTACTTCTTGACAGAGAAAACGCGTGCCCCCAGTAACTCGCCTAAAAGGAAAATCAAAGCAGCCAAGGAAAGCGTTTGCGCGCCGCCCAGCATCAATTCTTTCGCCGTTGCGCTATCCAGGGGGTAAAAGGCGGCTGGCCGGATACATCGCTGCAACGATCCGTCTGAACGGCTTGCGTCCTAAACTCTTTGTTGAGGCGTTCGCGGGAGGTGCGAGTGTCGCTCTGCAATTGCTCAATGACGGGCTGGTCGAATCAATCGCTCTGGGCGAGAAAGACCCTCTGCTGGCTGGTTTCTGGAAGACTGTCTTCACGGACCATGAATGGCTCATCGAAAAACTGTGTAACACAGAGCCGACCTTACACAATTGGGATCGTTTCAAGAACGGACGGCATCAAACAGATCGGCAGCGCGCCCTCGCCTGTATCTTCCTTAATCGCACGAGTTTCTCCGGCATCATAGCGCCCAGTGGTGGGCCGCTCGGTGGACGCGCACAAACATCTGCTTATCCTATCGGATGCCGTTACGCCGCTGAACTCATAGCCAAGCGCATAGCACAGGCAGCGCAACTCGCTGAGCGCGTGCTGTTCGTTAATCACGGCGATTGGCGGCACACCGTCCGGCGAGTCAAGGCGCGCCGACATCAACAGGGTGAAGTCCTCTACTATTTCGATCCGCCTTTCTATTACAAAGCCGACAATCTTTATCGTTTCTTCTTCGATGAAGCGAATCATCGCAATCTCCACGATGTGCTTGGCACGCTGGGCCAGCCCTGGCTCCTGAGCTATGATGCGGCGAAACCAATCATCGAGATGTATCAACACAACGGCATTGGCCCCAAGCGTGTCGAACTGCTGTACTCGGCGGCCAACTCCGGGAAACTCACTGAGATGCAGGAGCTGCTCGTGACCAGCCTGCCGAAGCTGCCGAGAGCCAATCGCTTGTGGAGGACGGCTGACGAATGGAAAATGGTCAGATAAGGATTCGACAAATCGAAAGGTCATCGGAGTGAGTATCGAACTAATGTTCAAGTATGAAAAAAGTTGCTTGTTGAATATATCTTTGGGAGCATTGTCATTTCAATATACAAAGCAAATAAGTG
>JBAVPI010000206.1:0-6600 GCA_049692915.1 Pyrinomonadaceae bacterium | reverse complement strand
TCGTGGCCTACTGGGGAATGCTCGCGCTCTTGCACGCGCGTGCGCTGGCGCGTGCCGGGTCGGTGGCGCAGTCGCTCGCCGCACAGAGGGGTGAGCGAGTCGTGCGAGTCGCCGCGATGCCCGTGCTGGCAGACCCCACGCGCTGGCTCTGTGTGGCCGAGACGGAGCGCGCGACCATTCGCTTCGATTTGTCGCTCAACGCTGCGAACGACGCGCGCCTCTCGCAGTTTGCCCGACGAATAGAGACGCCACAGGGCGACGCGGGGGAGATCGTCGCCCTCGCGAGTCAGGACAGACGCGCCGTCGTGTTCCTCAACTTTGCGAGATTTCCGGTCACGTCTCTGCGACGCGACTGCATCGGCGAGACGCTCGTCCAGTTCGCCGATTTGCGCTTCACCGAGCCGGGGCAGGGCGGCAGTTTCGCTCTGGAAATTCCCGTCGAAAATCGTTGAAGGCGCAGAGTTCGATAGCCTGACAATCAACACGGCAATTCCGTCGAGCCTTGATGCGCGGTAAATATAATTCGCGAATTCGAGTTTCGGGCTTTGAACTTTGAATTCATTTGCCGTATATCTTTCAACGCTCTCTTGGTCTCCGCCGAAAGGAAACTCTCTGACATGAAGAAAACATACCCACGGCTCTTGCTGTCGCTCGTCGCACTGCTTGTCGTCGCATCGCACGCGCACGCGCAGGGACTCGTCGATGCGCAACGCGCGCGAACCGCGCTCACCACTTTCCCCGATTCGCAGGCCGTTCTTTTTCTCGACGTGCGGCGCACGCTTAAAGAGGCTCTGCCGCTCGTGATGCCACCGGCGGAGTTGGAGAAGAATCTATCTCAGGCGCGAAAGGTCGGCTTCGACCCGAACAGTCTGGAATACATGGTCGTCGGCCTACGTCTCGCAGACACGGCCACGCCTCGCGCGATTCCCGACATCGTCGTGCTCATCAAAGGCAACGCCAACTTCAGCGCCGACGCGTTGCTGACGCTGGCCCGTCTGGGAATTTCGACGCAAGGGATGCAGACCGTGCAGGAGACTTACAACACGAAGACTCTTGAAATAGTGACGCTCAACAAACCCCCCGCGACGGGCGAAACGGCGACTCCGCCGAAATACCCCGTGAACGAAGTCGCAGCGACGGCGCTCGATGCCAGCACCATCGTCGTCGGAGTGCCGAGTTACGTCCGCGCCGTCATAGACGCAGCGGCTAGCGGGCAGGGACGGCTCAGCCCCGCGCTCGTAGACCTTTCGTCGCGTAATCCCACGGCGCTCTCCAGTCTGACGGTCGTCGTGCCCGAATCGCTCCCGAATCTCCTACAGACGATGGGCGTGCCGATGAACGGCGAAACCGCTAAATTCATCGGTTGGGTCAAGAGGCTGAATCTGTCGTCCGGCATGACGCCGCTCGAATACAATCTCCGCGCGGCCATCCAGACCGACAGCGCGGAGCACGCGGGCGCTTTGAGCGGGCTTGTCAGAATGGGCCTGACCGCGGCGGAGCACGCCATTAACGAAGACCTGAATAAACCCGGCCCCAAAAAGTCGAGCGCGCAGGCGGCGGCGAACGCCATCAAGTCTTTCACCAACACGACGCAGGGCGACATCGTGCTGCTCGGCACGTCCGTCCCGCAAAAGCTGATGGCTGAATTGCTCAAGCAAAACACACAGCACGCGACGCCCTCCATCACCATCAAAAAAGACGTGCGGAAACGTGCGCGCGGCGGCAAGAGACCGGCGCGTAAAGGATGAAGGAACAAATGACGCCGGGGCAAAGTCGCTCCGGCGTCCGTCCGTTTGCCGCCCGCGCAGCCGGAGTATGTTCGCGCGTGTTTCGCAAGTGCCCACGGTCAACTTTATCCCGCGAGGTGTGGTTTGGTGAGTAGCCCGGACAAGTTGAGGGCGAGCAGGATCGTCCGGCTGCTGAAGAGGGAATACCCGGACGCGCGTTGCAGCCTCGACCACACGAACCCGCTCGAACTTCTCGTCGCCACCATCCTCTCGGCACAGTGTACGGACGAGCGGGTTAACATCGTCACCACGGAACTGTTCAGGAAGTACCGCACCTGCGACGACTACGCCGGAGCCGAGTTGTCCGAACTTGAAACCGACATCCGCTCAACTGGCTTCTTCCGCAACAAGGCCAAAGCCATACAGGGCGCGAGCCGCCTGCTCTCCGAACAACACGGCGGACAGGTTCCGTCGAACATGGAAGAGTTGCTGGCGCTTCCCGGCGTGGCGCGCAAGACCGCGAACGTCGTCCTCGGTAACGCCTACGGGCAGGCCGCGGGCGTCGTCGTTGATACGCACGTCACGCGTCTCTCCGCACGTCTCGCGTTATCCACGCAGAAGACGGCGGAGAAGATCGAGCAGGACTTGATGACGCTCGTCCCGAAGAAGGACTGGATCATCTTCCCGCACCTGCTCATCGCGCACGGACGCGCCGTTTGCAAGGCGCGCAGCCCGCGTTGTGACGCGTGCGTCGTTGAAAAACTCTGCCCTTCGTCGTCGCTTAAAACCGGCGTGCCGCCCCCTTAAGAAACTTTGGGGAAGTTTTTATTCACTTTATCTCTGGTGTGTTTATCTGAGGAGAGTTCGCCTTGAACGACACGCGCCCGCTCACCGTGCTCTGCATCGCCAGTTACGAAAAGGGGCAGGAGTTCATGCGCGAGTGTAAGCGACAGAACTGCCGCGTGCTGCTCCTGACGATGGAGAAACTGGCCGGAGCAGGCTGGCCTCACGACTCTCTGGACGAAATCTTTTACCTGCCTGAAGACTTCAAGCTCGAAGACCTTATCAAGAGCGTCAGCTACGCCGCGCGCACGCGCCACATTGATCGTATCGTCCCGCTCGACGACTTCGACGTTGAGACCGCCGCCGCCTTGCGCGAGCATTTGCGCATCCCCGGCATGGGCGACACCACCACGCGCCACTTCCGCGACAAACTCGCGATGCGCGTCACGGCCAGCGAGCACGGCATCCTCGTCCCCGATTTCGTCCACACACTCAACCACGAACGCATCCGCGAATACGTGAGCCGCGTCGCTCCGCCGTGGGTCTTGAAGCCGCGCTCCGAAGCCTCTGCTGTCGGGATTAAGAAAGTCAAAAGCGAGGACGAACTCTGGCCGCTCCTCGACGAACTCGGCGACCGCCAGTCGTTTCACTTACTCGAAAAGTTCATCCCCGGCGACATCTACCACATTGATTCCATCGTCTCAGGGCGTGAGGTGTTTTTCGCCGCGACGCACAAATACGGCCAGCCGCCGATGGATGTCGCGCATGGCGGCGGCGTCTTTATGACGCGCACAGTCTCGCGCCACTCCGACGACGCGCAGGCGCTCGCCGCGCTCAACGCCGACCTGATTAAAAAACTCGGACTCGTGCGCGGCGTGACACACACGGAATTCATCAAGGCACACGAAGACGGGCGCTTCTATTTTCTCGAAACCGCGTCGCGCGTCGGCGGGGCCAACATCGCCGAGGTGATCGAGGCCGCGACCGGCATCAACCTCTGGGCCGAATGGGCGAAGATCGAAGTCGCGGGCGAACATGGCACATACACTGTGCCGCCGCACCGTGACGATTACGCAGGCATCGTTATCTCGCTCGCGCGGCAGGAATGGCCTGACACGTCATGTTACGACGATTCGGAAATTGTCTGGCGTCTCAATAAACGCTACCACGCAGGGCTGCTCGTCGCCTCGCCCGACCCGGAACGCGTCGAGGAACTTTTGCAAAAGTACGTCCGTCGTTTCTACACCGATTTTTTCGCCGTCCAGCCTCTGCCCGACAGGGCGACGAGTTAAATGTCGAGCGCGGCATCACGAATTAAAATTAAGAGCCTCTGCCTGATACTCATCTTTCATCGTTCCGCTGGCATCATTCAAACACACTGCCCGGCGGCATAACCGGAAGCCCACGCCCATTGAAAGTTGTAGCCGCCGAGTTGTCCCGTCACGTCAACGACCTCGCCGATGAAGAAGAGTCCGGGAACGCGTCGCGCCTCCATCGTTTTTGAAGACAACTCGCCGCTATCAACGCCACCTTTCGTCACCTCCGCTTTGGCGAACCCTTCCGTGCCAAACGGCTTCACGCGCCAGTCGTGCAGGCGCTCCGAAAGTTCTGCAAGCTCCGTGGTCGTGTAGCGATTGAGCGGCTTCGACGGGGCGTAGAGTTCGCACCACGTCTGCGCGAATCGTCTGGGCAAATGAAGCGCAAGGGACGTGGCGGCTTCGGCGTTGCCGTCGTGATGCGCCGCGAATATTTCACGGGTATCTACACCGGGCAGCAACTCGATTGAGAGCGTTTCGCCCTGTGACCAGTAAGAAGAGATTTGCAGAATCGCGGGGCCGCTCATTCCGCGATGCGTCATCAGAATATTTTCGGCGAACTCCGCGCCGCCGCCACGGACGATGGCCGGGACGGAGACGCCGCTCAGCGAACTGAAAAAAGATAGATCATGCGTGCTCAGTGTGAGGGGCACGAGCGCAGGCGCGGGTGGAATAATTTTCAAATCAAATTGCTGCGCGACCCGGTATCCGAAATCCGTCGCGCCGATTTTAGGGATGGAAAGTCCGCCCGTCGCGACCACGAGTGAGCCTGTCGTGAAGACTCCCCGACTCGTCCCAACCCTGAACACGGAATCTCTCAACACTTCGCCGACTTCGCAGTTGACCAACACTTCGACGCCCGCCTCCGCGCACTCTTCGAGCAGCATGGCCGTGATCTGACCCGCGCTTTTGTCACAGAACAACTGGCCGAGTTTCTTTTCGTGATAAGCGATGCCGTGCTCGCTGACGAGCGCGACGAAATCCTCAGGCGTGTAGCGCGCGAGCGCTGACTTGGCGAAGTGCGGGTTGGCGGAGATGAAATTATCCGGCGTGGTGTTCAGATTCGTGAAGTTGCAACGCCCGCCGCCGGAGATGGCGATTTTCTTTCCCGTCGTGTCGCCATGTTCGAGGACGAGGACAGAGCGCCCGCGTTTTCCAGCTACCATCGCGCAGAACAGACCCGCAGCGCCGCCGCCGATGATGATGACATCCTTCTTCATGGGTTACTTTTCAAGCATCGGCTTGAGGTATTTATAAACGGTGTCGGCGACGATCTTCGTGCCCTGAGCGTTCGGGTGGACGCGGTCTTCCTGATTGAGCGTCTCAATCCCGGCGACGCCTTCGAGGAAGAAGGGAATTATCGGCACGCCCTGCTCGCGCGCGAGCGAAACGTATGCGTCGCTGATCTGGCCTTCGTAGTTGCGTCCCGCATTCGTCGTCGTGTACAGGCCCGCGAGCAACACACGCGCGCCGCGCGACTTCGACCGCTCGATAATCTGCGTGAGATTTTTCTTCGCCTCCGCCGGTGACTGGCCGCGCAGGAAATCGTTCGCTCCCAGTTCAACGATGACGACGCGCACGTCGCCTTCGAGCGACCAATCAATCCGCCTGACGCCGCCCGCCGTCGTGTCGCCGGAAACTCCCGCGTTGACCACTTCGTACTCGTAGCCGTCCGCGTCGAGTTTTTTCTGTAACAGCGACGGGTAGCTCTCGGCTGGTGAAAGACCGTAGCCCGCGGTTAAGCTATCACCGAAAGCGACGATCTTAGGCAAGTTTCGTTGGGGCGTGGCGCTGCTCTGCGGCGAGCCGTCGTCCGACACTGCTGTGGGAGACGCGCCGCGCGGTGAGTCGTTGCCGCCGGAGCAACCGGACAGGCACGCGGCGAAAGAAAGCATTAGACCGATTAGAAATAAACGCATGATCGAATTATACAAGGTTTCAAAGACGGTGACTTCCGGCGACGAGCCGCTGACGATTCTGCATTCGCTCGACCTGACTATCCCGGACGGGCAGTTCGCCGCCGTCGTCGGCCCATCGGGGAGCGGCAAGTCAACACTGCTCGGCCTCGTCGCCGGACTCGACGCGCCCACCTCCGGCGAGATACGCATTGACGGCGAAGACATCACGCGCATGAGCGAAGACGCGCTCGCCAATTTGCGCGGGCGCAAGATCGGCATCGTCTTTCAATCCTTTCATCTCATCCCGTCGCTCACCGCTCTGGAAAACATTCTCGTCCCGATGGAGATCGCCGGACTCAAACAGGCGCGCTCTCGTGCGCAATCTCTTCTTGAAGACATCGGCCTCAAAGCGCGCGCGCATCATTATCCTTCTCAACTCTCAGGCGGAGAACAACAGCGCGTCGCCGTCGCGAGAGCCTTCGCCAACGAGCCTTCAATCCTGCTCGCAGACGAGCCGACCGGTAATCTCGACTCGCGTAACGGGCGACACGTCTTCGAATTGATGCTGGAGTTGAACCGACGACGCGGCACGACGCTCGTTCTCGTCACGCACGAGCAGGAGTTGGCGAAACTCGCGGACAGGCGCATCTCTCTGCGCGACGGGCGCGTCGCTTCCGACGAATTGCGTGATGAGATGGGCGCGCGCGAGGATTCGCACGCAGATGAATTGGAGGCGGCACGCAGGTGAACTTCATCTTCAACATGGCGCGGCGCGAGATACGCGCGTCGTGGCGGCGTCTGCTCTTTTTCTTTCTGTGCATCGGCATCGGCGTCGGCTCAATCGTCGCGCTGCGTTCGATGATACAGAATCTCAAC
>JBAVPI010000205.1:0-2894 GCA_049692915.1 Pyrinomonadaceae bacterium | reverse complement strand
ACATCGAGCCTTTGAACGTCGAGACCGTGACGGCCATCATTCGTCGCGAGCGGCCCGACGCGCTGCTGCCGACCGTCGGCGGGCAGACGGCCTTGAACCTCGCCGTCGCACTCTCAGAGACGGGCGTTCTTGAAGCAGAGGGCGTCGAGATGGTCGGCGCGAAACTCGATGCCATCAAGGTCGCAGAGGATCGAGAGTTATTCAAAGCGGCGATGGAGGAAGAGGGTCTGCCGATGCCGCGCGGCGGCTTCGCGCATTCGTGGGATGAGGCCGAAGCGCTCGTCGCGGACACCGGGTATCCGGCGATCATCCGCCCTTCGTTCACGCTCGGCGGGTGGGGCGGCGGCGTGGCGTTCAACCCCGAAGAGTTTGAAGAGATCGTGCGCGGCGGACTCGCGGCCTCGCCCGTCAATCAGGTGCTCATCGAAGAATCAATTCTCGGCTGGAAAGAGTACGAGTTGGAAGTGATGCGCGACCTCGCCGATAACGTCGTCGTCATCTGCTCAATTGAGAACTTCGACCCGATGGGCGTCCACACCGGCGACTCGATCACGGTCGCGCCCGCGCAGACGCTAACCGATGTCGAGTACCAACGCCTGCGCGACATCGCGATACAGGTGATACGCAAGGTCGGGGTGGAGACGGGCGGCTCGAACATACAGTTTGCCGTCAACCCTGAGAACGGAGACGTGCGCGTCATCGAGATGAATCCGCGCGTCTCCCGCTCGTCGGCGCTCGCTTCAAAAGCGACCGGCTTTCCCATCGCGAAGATCGCGGCCAAGCTCGCCGTCGGATACACGCTCGACGAGATACGCAACGACATCACGAAGAGCACGCCCGCCAGTTTCGAGCCGACGATTGATTACGTCGTCGCGAAGATTCCGAAGTGGGCCTTCGAGAAATTTCGCGAGGCCGAAGACGTGCTCGGCACGCAGATGAAGTCCGTCGGCGAAGTGATGGCGATTGGACGGACGTTCAAGGAGGCGCTGTTCAAGGGTCTGCGCTCGCTCGAAGCCGTCAAGCCTCTGCGTCTCGCCGACGTGCCCGACGACGAGTTGCAGCGCAAGCTCGCGCGCCCGAACTCGCAACGTTTCTCTTACATCACCTACGCGCTGCAACACGATTGGAGCGTCGCGGAAATACATCGCCTCTCACGCATAGACCCTTGGTTTCTCGAACAGCTTCAGGACGTGATGCAGATTCAGGAAGAGATCGAGGGACACAAACTCGCAGAGGTTTCGACGGAGGCGCTGCGCGAGGCGAAGGAGGTCGGTCTCTCCGACCGTCGCATCGCGTACCTCACAGGGAGCACCGAAGGGGAAGTGCGCGCACACCGCAAACAACTCGGCATCGTGCCCGTCTATAAACGCGTGGATACGTGCGGCGCGGAGTTTGAATCCTTCACGCCGTATCTCTATTCGACGTATGAAGAGGAGGACGAGTCCGCGCCGACGAACGCCCGCAAGATTATGATTCTCGGCTCCGGCCCCAACCGCATCGGGCAGGGGATAGAGTTCGACTACTGCTGCTGTCACGCCTCGTTCGCGCTCCGCGAAGCGGGCTTCGAGACGATCATGGTGAACTGCAATCCCGAAACCGTCTCGACCGACTACGACACGTCCGACCGTCTCTACTTCGAGCCGCTCACGTTCGAGGATGTGATGAACATCATTGACGTGGAACGCCCGGAAGGCGTCATCGTGCAGTTCGGCGGGCAGACGCCGCTCAATCTCGCGGCGCGTCTTTCGGAAGCGGGAGCGCCCATCATCGGCACGTCGCCCGACTCGATTGATCTCGCCGAAGACCGCAAACGCTTCGGCGCGCTCATGCTCGAACTCGGCATCCCGCAGCCCGAAAACGGCACGGCCACATCCGGCGAAGAGGCGAAGGCCGTTGCCGCGCGCGTCGGTTATCCGGTGATGGTGCGTCCATCTTTCGTGCTTGGCGGGCGCGCGATGGCCGTCGTCTATGACGAGCGGAGTCTCGACGAATACATGCGCACCGCCGTTGACGCCTCGCCGGAAAAACCCGTCCTCATTGATAAATTTTTGGAGCGCGCGGCGGAGTTCGACGTTGATGCGCTCGCAGACAGTGAGACCTGCGTCGTCGCAGGCATACAGGAGCACATCGAGGAGGCGGGGATTCATTCCGGCGATTCGTCTTCGGTGCTGCCGCCCTTCAAGATCGCCGCCGAACACGTCGAGACGATGCGCCACTACACGCGTCGCATCGCGCACGCGCTCAAGGTGCGCGGCCTGCTCAACATTCAGTTCGCGATTAAGGACGACCGCGTGTACGTGCTCGAAGTGAACCCGCGCGCGTCGCGCACCGTGCCGTTCGTCTCGAAGGCGACGGGAGTGCCGCTCGCGCGCGTCGCCGCGCTCGTGATGGCGGGACGACCGCTGGCGGAATTTAATCTGCCGACGGATTTGAGCGTCAGCCGTTTCTTCATCAAGTCGCCGGTCTTTCCGTTCGCGAAGTTTCCCGGCGTTGACCCGATCCTGAGTCCGGAGATGCATTCGACGGGAGAGGTGATGGGCGTCGGCGAGACGTTCGGCGAGGCTTACGGTAAAGCGATGACGGGCGCGGGACTGGAGCTTCCTTCGACGGGCACGGCCTTCATCAGCGTCAACGATTCGGATAAGGGGCAGGCCGCGCTGCTCGCCCGACGCCTCGCGCGTCTCGGCTTCAAACTCGTGGCGACGCAAGGGACATCGGAACGTCTGCGCGAAGTCGGGCTGGATGTCGAGCCGGTCTTTAAAGTCAACGAGGGCCGCCCGAACGTCGTTGACCACATCAAGCGCGGCGAGATCGCGCTCGTCATCAACACGCCGTTGGGCCGCGCCTCTCACTTCGACGAGCAGGCCATCCGCCGCGCGGCGCTTCAATACGGT
>JBAVPI010000204.1:0-3041 GCA_049692915.1 Pyrinomonadaceae bacterium | reverse complement strand
CCCGTCCACTCCGCGCCGCGACTAAACACGCAGGTGCAGTTATAGATGAGCGTCGAAGCGGGGCCGTAGGTCGGCGCGTTGTTGACGACGGAACCGCCGCCGCCGATGGTGAGCGTGCCGTTGATGGTGGTCAGGCTCGCGCCGAAATTAACCGCCGCCTGCGCGACGACGTTGGTCGAGAGGTCTGTGACGAGCGTGCCGCCGCCCGCAGAGGTGACGGTCTTCGAGCCTGTGAATGAGAGGTTGCCCCCGCCGCCCGTGATGCTGCGCGTGCCGCCGCTCACGAACAGGTTGCCGCCGTTGTTCTGGAGCGTGAGCGATTGACCGTTCAGGTTGATGCCGTCGACGTTTAAGATTTGCAGCACGTCGCCCACCGTCGCGTTGACGAGCACGCTGGTCGCGGGTGCGCTGCCGAGCGTCAAGTCGCCCGCGGACTTATCAACAAGCAGATAGGCGAACGTCTCGCTCGCGGCGGGAGTCAGCGTAATGGTCTGCGTACCCGCGCCGTTGAAGGTGACGGCGCGTCCGTTGTTCGTGAACGTGCCCGTCGTTGAGTTGCGCGTCCAGTTGCCGCCGACCCTGATGTCGCCGCCCGGCAACGATGAGAGCGTGAGCGTGCCGTTGATGTTGACGTTGCCGAGGACATTAAGCGGCGCGGTCAGAGGCGTACTGCCCGCCAACTGCATCGTCGAGCCTGCATCAATCGTGAGCGTGCCCGCCATCTGGAAGGGTTGGGTCGTGGAACCGTTGGCGAGATCAAGCGTCGTGTTGTTGCTGAGTTGCACGTTCGCGGGATAGCCCGCGCCGCCCGTCGCGTTGGGCAACCATTCGCCATTGCGCCCGTAGGTTCCGCCCGTGTTGTACTTCAAGAGCGAGAGGTTGCTGTACGTTGGCGCGTTGCCGCTGAGGGAGCCGCCGGTATTAATCTGGAAAGTTCCGTTGACGGTCGCCTGTCCGTTGATAGTCAGGCTGCTTGCGGTGGCGATGGTGCCGTTGGCGGTCAGGTCTATGCCCGGCCCGTCGGCGATGGTGAACGTGACGCCGCTGCCCACGCTGACTGTGCCGCCGCCGTCAATCGTCAACTCGTCTGCGTTGACACTGGCCGTGACGGTGACGGTGTGCGGGCTGCGGACTGTGATAATGCTGCTTGATGCGTCGGGCGTCGAGGTCGCGGGCGACCAGTTGACGCCGTCCGAGGATTGCTCCCACGTCGAATTGGCGTTCCAGTTGCCGCTCGCTGCGCTGCGGTAAGCGAGGACGGTGACGGGCGCGCAGGGCGAGAACTCGGACGTGTTGCCGCTCGCATCCGTGGCGGTCGCCGTGACGACCTGCCCGATTGTGAGCGTCGCGGGACTAAACGTGAACGACACGTTGCCGCTGCCGTCCGTCGTGCCCGTGGTAACGCTGCCGAGATAATTCTGACCTTCGCCGCTGCCGGAAGTGTCGCAGGTCGGGTTGCTGTAGAAGTCAATGGTAAAGGTCTGCCCCGGAGTCGAGTTGAGCGTGCCGTTGATGATGTTGCCGCCACTCGTGGTGGCGAGCGGGATGATGGGATAGTTCTGCGAATTGTTCGCGCCCGTGTCGCCATCGCCCGCGTCGTTCGGGGTCACGCCGTCGCTGTTGAGGTCTATGCCGAGCGTGGCCATCGTCGTGCCGTTATCGTGAATCGAGTTGGCGCGGATACTGTTGTTGGTGCCGGAATCAACATGCACTCCGTCTTCACCGTTGAAGGCGATGATATTGGCTTCGCCCGCTGCGATGCCGCCGATGATGCTGTTGCTGCCGTTAGCGAAAACCTCGATGCCGTCGCTTGTATTGCCCAACGCACTGACGCCGTCCGCAGTTGTTCCGATGCGGTTGCCTTTGACGGTTAAAGCGTTCGTGTTCTCGATGCGGAGGCCGTCGGCTGTGTTGCCGGAGATGAGATTTCCCGCACCGGCTGTCGTGCCGCCGATGAAGGAGTTGTTCGTCAAATTAGTCCTGATGCCGCCGTTGTTGGGGCGTGCGAGCGTGCCGGTCGTGTCGGTGCCGATGTAGTTGCCCCTGATCGTGACGCCGCCGAAAAGCGCGCCACCGGCAAAGATGCCGGAGCCGACGTTGCCGGAGATGTAGTTGCGTGTGCCGACGCTGCCGTCCGTCGTGCCGTCTGCGGCATCGTCGCCGCCGACGAGCGTTCCACCGGTAGCGGCATCAACATCAATGCCGACGCCCCCGTTGCCAATCGCGGTTGCGCCATCAGCGCCGAGACCGATGAAGTTGCCGCGAATAACATTACCGCTGGCGAAGCCAAACTCGATGCCGTTGCCGCCGTTGCCGGAAATGATATTGCGTGCGGCAGGGGTCGTGCCGCCAATCAGATTATTGTCTGGATTTGTGCCGAACTCTCCAAGCACGCCGCTTGAAATATTGCCGAGGCCAATGAGGCCGGTCGGGTCTGTGCCGATGAAATTGCCCGCAATCGTGGTGCTGTCCACGCCGTTGAGCGAGATGCCGCCGCGCGTGAAGCGGTTGATGACGAGGCCGCGCACGGTCGAGCCGGTAGCAGTCGAGGTGAGGCTCAGGCCGTTTGCGCCCGCGCCCGCGCTCGTGCCGTTGAGTTCGATCCTGAGCACGGCGTTGTCGCTCGTGGCGAGCGTGTTCATGCTCGCGCCCGCCTGTGTGTAGCCGTCAATAAAGACGGGGCGCGTAATGTTGGGGAGCGGCGCGACGGGCGTGATGGTCTGGACGCCCGCGCCCGCGATGGCGAAGTTGATGGAAATGACGCCCGCGCAGGACGTGAGCGCGTCGGCCTCCTGAATCGCCCCGCGCATCGTGCAGACGCCGTTGCCGGAAGCCGTCTCGCAGACGCCGTCGCCGGGGTTGCCGTCGCCCACGTCGAGCAGGCTATTGACGGTCAAAGAGGCGGGACAGGGCACGGCGTTGCCGCTCACCGCCACGTTCTGCGTCGTCGCGCCGGTGCTCGCATTGGTGACGTTGCCGCTCTTTGCGCCCGCGGTTGCCGGAGCGAAGCGGACGTAGATGGTGGTTGTGGCGACCGTGCC
>JBAVPI010000203.1:0-6364 GCA_049692915.1 Pyrinomonadaceae bacterium | reverse complement strand
GACATGGGCGCGATGACGGGCGCGCACGGGCGCGGCGGCGCGCAGGTGAAGTCGCGTCAGGAACTGGCGAAGGAGCGCGACGAAGCGCGGCGGAAGGAGGTCGCGGGCCAGATCGAAAAGATTTTCGGCGAGACGAAGAAGTCCGTCGAAGACAAACTCGTGAGTCTTGAAGCCGACGTGTCGAAGATGTTCGACGAGGGATTAGACAAAGCCCTCAAGGACATGAGGGATGACATCTCGACGCGCAAGGATCGCTGGAAGGACGACCGCTACGGGGGCATCGTCTTCAACTTTCCTCTCTGGGGCTACGACAAGTTGAGGGGCATTGATGAGATTCCCGCGATCAAGCAAATCTACGTTGACGGAAACAAGAAGTTCACGGATGACCTCGATGCTCTGGTCGTGAAAATCGCCAACCTCGTAGAAGCGCGTCTGAAGGATGCGAAGGACGAAGTTGCAAAGGGCGAGAAGCGCATCCACGAGTACGTCGAGTGTCTTCCGAAAGACTTGCAGGAGGTCGGGAGCGCAGCCGAAAAGGAGGTCTCATCGCGCTTCGACGAGTTGCGACAGACGATTGATGACAAGAAGAGCGATCTCGCACAGAGTCTCGCGCAACGCTACAAAGAGGCGCACGACAAGGCCGACGAGGCGATCAAGGAGTTGCAGGCCGAAGACAAGGGACTCGTCTCTGCGTTCCTCGACAAACTCGCCGAAATAATCGAAATTCTGCGCAATTTCCGCAGGCGCGTGATGGCTCTCTTGAAGAAGGCCGAAGACACGATTGACCTCATCGTGGCAGACCCCATCGGCTTTCTCAAGAACATGCTCGCGGCCATCAAGCGTGGTCTCAACCAGTTCATAGATCACATCGGAGAGCATCTCGAAGCGGGCTTCATTGAGTGGCTCTTAGGCTCGCTCGCGGAGATGGGCATCACTCTGCCCAAAGACTTCTCGCTCCCCTCTATTTTTAAACTCGTGCTCGACGTGCTCGGCATCACTTATGACAAGATTCGCGGGAAGGTTGTCAAAATCATCGGCGAGCGCAACATGGCGCTTCTGGAAGCGGCGTGGGATTTGGTCAAGGCGCTCATCACGGGCGGGCCTGCCGCGCTCTGGGAGAAGGTCAAGGAGTATCTGGGCAATATCAAGGAGATGGTCATTGATGCGATTCAGGAATGGCTCATCACGACCATCATCAAGTCGGCAGTGACGAAGCTGGCGACGATGTTCAACCCCGTCGGCGCGATCATTCAGGCCATCCTGCTCATCTACAACACGGTGATGTTCTTCGTCGAGCGCATCAACCAGATTCTCGCTTTCGTCGAGTCAATCATCAACTCGGCCTACAAGATCGCCACCGGCGCGATAGGCGACGCCGCCGACTGGATCGAGAAGGCGCTCGCGCGCACCATTCCGATCATCATCGGTTTCCTCGCGCGACTGCTCGGCCTGAGCGGGCTGACCGAAAAGATCAAGGGCTTCATCCTCAAGGTGCAGACGAAGGTGGATCACGCCATTGATAAAGTGATTGACAAAATCGTCGGCGGCGTCAAGGCGCTGTTCGCGGCGGGCAAGGCCGTGGTCGGCAAGGTCGTCGCATGGTGGAAGCGCAAGCGCGAGTTCACGTCCGCAGAGGGGCACGCGCACACGCTCTTCTTCACCGGCGAAGAGGAGACGGCTGCGCTGATGGTCGCCAGCTCGCGCCCCAAAGGACTGGCCGACCTGATTGACGAACGCCTCAACGCGACGCCCGCGCCAGACCCGAAGGAGGAGGCCGAACTAAAACTGGCACTCGCGGCGCATAAGAATTTATTGCAGACGATCAGGCAGCATGAGAAGAAGACGAAGGCGGCGGGCGCAGCCGAGACAACCTCGCTGGCCTCTGCCATAGACGCAGGCTTGGTCGTCATCGCCGGACACCTCGCCAAGACCACGCTCGACCCGAAGAAGCTGCCGCTCTCGAACGTCACATATCAGACGGACGGCAAACGCGCCAAGCATGTCTTGGCCGACCCGCTGACGCAACTGCCCGGCAACACGAAGGGCACGCCGCCCACCGAGCCGAGCGCGAGCGACATCCCCGCATGGAAGATGATGGGGAGCGTCCAGCGGCCTGCGGGCTATATCAGGATGCACCTTGTCAGCCACCAGTACCACGGGCCGGGCATGAGTTGGAACCTCGTCGTTGCGCCGCAGACGGTCAACAAGGGCTGGGTTTACAAGATCGAAACCGACGTGCAGAAGTTGCTCAAGGCGGGCAAGACTCTGCGCTTCACGGCGGACGTGGAATATACTCATCCCGCTCCCACGCAGGACTTTCCGAGCAAGGTCACATTCAACTGGGGCGAGAAGGGCCAGACGTTGCAGACGAAGGGCGAGCCTATCAACCCGCCGACGCTGCTGGGTGCCGCGCCCGCCGTGTCCGCGCCTGACCTTGACACAGCGCCTTGGCGCGATCTCCAACTCATGGGCTTCCGTCAGGCGTTCGCGCAGGGCATCGTCAATGCTCGCGTGGGCGGCGGGTTCGCCGACTTCAACGACTTCAAGACGCGTGTGGATGCCGCCGTCAAGGTGAATTTTCCGGGGCGCGGCTACGCTTATTACAGGTCTGACCTGCTCAACAACATCTCGAAATTCAGCTTCAAAGGGGCTGCGCTCACGCCGGGGCAAATCTAATGGACTATCGCGACTGGATGAAACAATTCAAGGAGATGGCGGCGACTTTGGAATCGCGCCCGAAACTCTTCGGCATCAGCCACCTCATCGGCGACCCCTTGGACGATGAATCTTTGCGAGACACCGAAGAGGAAGTGGCGCAACGCTCCGGCCTCGCAGACTTTCACGTGCCCGCGCCGCTCAGAGACTTTTACAACGCCACGCGCGGCTTCAATTTTCAGTGGGTGAAGTTCGCACCGCCCGCGCCCTTCGAGAACATGACGGCCACCTGCAACATCTCTACCGTGAGCGAACTGTTCTCGCCGGACGAAAATTTGCTGCGCTTCGTCGGGCAAGACGCGCGGGCCGCCTTCTCGCCCTACGGGCAGTTGCGCGTCCTCGACAATGCAGACCCTGCCTCGCACGTCCTCGCACGCTTCACCGAAAGCAGCGGCGAGCCGGAACTGTTCTGGCGCTCCACGGACGAGGAGGATGGCGGCGAACGCATGAGTCGTCTGCTCATCAATTTCGATCAGTATCTTGAGTGCGCGCTGGCGGCCTGTTTCCTCTTCCGCTGGCAGACCTTGTTCGTAGAGGATTCGTCCGTTGCACCCGCCGATCATAAAAAGGAAGTCTTCGCCAAGCTCAAGTTCGTCGCGCGCTTCGGACTCGGCGACACAGACTTGCTCCGCGAAACGATGCGCGCTGTCGGACGCTCAAAGGCTTGATGGACGCGCGCCGCGCCGGTCAGTCCGTCGTCGCGCGACTCCGCGCTAGTGATAACAGATGAAGAGGGTCTGCATAGGAATTCACGTCCACGCCGAACCCGATGGCCTTCGCGCCACGCTCGCCTCTTTGCGCGCCAACACGCCGGGCGAGGTCGAACTCCTGCTCCTACCCGACGGGCCTGACGAAGTGACGGCTGCGGCGCTCGCCAAAATCTCAGACGTTCGGCAGTCCGGCACAGACACGGCGCGCGGCGCGCCCGCATGCTTCAACCGACTCGCGGCCAAGAGCGACGCCGACGTGCTCGTGCTGCTCGAAAGCGGCGCGCGTGTCGCACCCCTCTGGCTCGACCATCTGCTCGCCGCGCTCGCAGCCAACAATCGCAACGGTCTCGCAGGCCCTTCAACGAATCAATGCTGGAATGAGCAGGGGGCTTTCCCTTCGGTCGCCGGTACGCCCCCACGCGTTGCGCAGACCGCACGCGAGGCCGCGCGAATTTTTCGCGGCGACGTGCGCAACCTCGCTCCGCTCTACAGCCTCGCCGACTTCTGCTACGCGGTGCGGCGCGAGGTTGTCGAAGAGTTGGGCGCAGCCGACGAAGATTACACGACCGGCCCTTGCTGGGAGATGGACTACAACGTCCGCGCGGCGCGCGCGGGATGGCACGGCGTCTGGGCGTGCAACGCTTATGTCCACCGCGCGCCTGCCAGCGCACGCCGCTTGACGGACGAGCGGCGACTCTTCGAGGCAAACAAGCGTCACTATCAGAACAAGTTTTGCGGCGCGCGTCTGCGCGGCGAGAAGCGCGACTATCGCGCACACTGCCGCGGCGACGCCTGCCCCAACTTCGCTCCATCCGGGTTGATTCAACTGCGTATGCGAGCGGGCCGTAAGATCGTCGGCGAGGAACTGGCGTTTGCCCCGCACCCACACATGAACGCCCACCCGTTCACGAAACAGAGCACGAGCGGTCACTTGCTCAAAAAAAACGGGCCGGGACTTTTGCGAAGCTCTCTCGATCACAACTCAACGTCGCTCAGTCATAAGTTAACGTCCGTCGGTCAGAACCGCGCACATGAAGATCAGTCGCCCTCGCGTGAGCTTAGTCAAGCGCCCTCTCACGCGCTCGATTATCAAGCGACGCCCGATTATCAGGAGACGCCGCCGCCGCACGGTCTCGCCATAGCGACGACGCAGCCTGCGCGCGTCTCCCGCTCCACGCTCGTCACCTGCATCATGCCGACGTGCGACCGCCCTGCCTTTGTGCCACAGGCCATACGCTCTTTCCTGCGACAAAGCTTCAACGAAGCGGAGCTACTCATACTCGACGACGGCGTCCACCCGGTCGCGCATCTTGTCACGGAAGACCCGCGCGTTCGCTACATTCGTCTCGGCGAAAAGTTGAGCATCGGCGCAAAACGCAACCTCGCATGCGAGCACGCGCACGGCGAGTTCATCGCACACTGGGACGACGACGACTGGTATCCTTCTTGGCGCTTGCGCACGCAACTCGACGCCCTGCACGCACACGACGCAGACCTGTGCGGCACGAGCCAACTCGTCTTTTTCGAGACTGCGACGCGACGGGCGTGGCGCTACGCCTATAGCGGCAACCGCGCGCCGTGGGTTGCGGGCAGCACGCTCGTCTATCGCAAAAGTTTCTGGCGGCGTCAACGCTTCCCGGACGTGCAGGTCGGCGAAGACACGCGCTTCGTCTGGGCAAATGGCGGCGCGAGAATTTGCGACCTCGCGGAGCCGACGCTCTGCGTCGCGTCAGTCCATGAGGCCAACACGAGCCGCAAATCTACCGATGGCTGCTACTGGCATCCGCTGCCCTATACGGAAGTGCAGAACCTTCTCGGCGACGAGTTGCACTTCTACAGCACGGCGGCGCTCTCCGCCTCTTCGCACGAATGGCCGCTCGTCTCCTGCATCATGCCGACATACAATCGTCGGCCCTTCGCCCCGCTCGCCCTTCAACACTTTCTGCGTCAAGACTACCCGCACAAAGAACTGATCGTCATAGACGACGGAAGCGACCCCGTTGCCGACATCTTCTTGGGACAACAGAACGTGCGCTACACACGCCTCTCTATGCGCACTTCAATCGGCGGCAAACGCAACATCGCGTGTCGAGAGGCGCGCGGCCAGATCATCGCACACTGGGACGATGACGACTGGTACTCGCCCGACCGCCTTCGTTATCAGGTGGCTCCAGTTCTCGCGGGCGAAGCAGACCTGACCGGCCTCGTCAACACCTTCGCGCTCGAACTGCCCACAGGACAGTTCTGGACTGCGCTGCCGCATCTGCACCTGCGCATGTTCGTGGGCGACGTGTCCGGCGGGACGCTCGTCTATCGCGCTTCGATTCTGGGGAAGGGAATCCGCTATCCGGAGACGAGTCTCGCGGAGGACGCAGCGTTGATTCGTCAGGCAGTGGGACGCGGGCATCGCCTTCAGCGACTCGCTAATCCGGAGGTCTTCGTCTATGTCAGGCACGGGCGCAACACTTGGCTTGAGTACAAACCGGGAAGCTTCCTCGACCCCGACGGCTGGCGTCGCATTGCAAGGCCCGCCACCTTCTCACTCTCTTCGCTATCGGCCTACATGTCTGCCGCCGCCTCGGCATAAGACAAGCACGGCTCTACTATGAAAATCAGGGGTTGCGCGTCAAAGCGACCACTGACCCCTTGAGCTTGCAGGCGTTCAGCCCAACAAACGAAGAGGTAGGGACATCCTATTTCGCTATTTTGACTGTGAGTCGCCCCAACAGATTTCTCAACTGGTCGAGTTCTTCTCCGAGATAGAAAACCCAGTCATTGCCGCCGACGTGCTCATCCGTGCCTTCCAATTCCCGTCCGTACTTTTCCGCCATCACGATAAGCGCCGTCTGCTCGTCGTATTTCCCTCTCTCGCGTATCCGCTGCCCCGCTTCTAATACTTCATCCGTTGTTTTACCGACGAGATTGAGCAGGATTAAATC
>JBAVPI010000202.1:0-6442 GCA_049692915.1 Pyrinomonadaceae bacterium | reverse complement strand
CCTCGGAGCCGCGCTGCAAAAAGCTCCCGCCGCGCCGCCGCACTAACCCTGAATTTCAAAACGCGGAATCAAACATAGAGACATAGAGAGGCACAGTTAATACAATGTCGTGCCTCCCTGTTTGAATCTTGTAACAGACTTTTAGATGGGGCGTCGTTAGCGGAAAGAATGACGGCGTGATGATGAATCGTCTTACGAGGCCGAGCGGCGTGGAAACGGTTGGGCGGCGGCGCGTTCCAGACATTCGTGTGAGCAGTAAGTGTTGTTTGAGCCGCGCAGCTTAACGGCGCGAGAGGATGGAAGCCACGTCTGACAGACCGAACAACGCACCAGACTCTCATCCGCCGCTTGCGTGCCCGCTTGCCGCTGCGTGCTTTGCGAGAAGCCGACAGGCGGCGTGTTCGTGTTCATCCGCCGCACTTCGCGAAGCATGCCAAGCATGCGGCCCGCCATCTTCAAATAGGGACGTAGCCGCCAGTAGATGTATGCGGCGACGCACGCGAAGATTGCGATGACGAAAAGATACTTCACCTGTTCTCCTTCGCGGCGTTCTTCTTCTGTTGAAGTTGCGCGCGGAGGTTAGGCAGTTCTGCATTCGATTCGTTGATTTTCTCCAGCTCACCCAACCTCTTCTCGGCCTCCGGCAAATTTCCAACGGCGACGAGCGCCGTGACCAGATTCTGCAACGTCGCTTCATGGCGCGGGTCAATCACGAGTGATTTACGATATTCGGCGATGGCCTTTTGCGGGTCTGAAGGCTTGTCGTAGAAGTGCGTCAGCCCCAGACTCGTGCGCACGACGACATCGTCCGGCTTCAACTGAAGCGCCTGCTGATAGTAACCCCGCGCCTCTCTGAGCGGCGCGCTGTCTCCCTTCTCGCGCCCGACGAGAAAAAGCGCGTTGCCCACGAGCGCTGTGATCTGATAATCCTTCGGGTCGGCCTCGTGCGCTCGTTTCAGAATGCGCGCGGCGTCGGAGAGGATGAAGGTGTTGCCGGTCTTCATCGCGTAGAGATAAAGGCCCTGCCCCGACAGACGCTGTAACGCAGCATCGCCGGGGCTGGCGTCGGCCTTTGCGACCGCGTTACGCAGTTGTTCCTCTGTGAGCGTCGGAATCTCGTCGTTGTCGGTTGACCCGGTTCTGCTCGCGCCCGCCGCCGGAGCGGAAGTTGTGCCGCCCGTAGGCGTGCCGGAATGCTGTCGCGTGAGTTCTGCACGCAAAGTGTCCTGCTCGCGCCGGTTGACGTTGTTGGCGAACGCAAAGCCGACGACGAAGCCGAGCACAAGCCCGACTAGGAGGTAAATGATTTTTTGCGTAGTCACAGAATTTCAACTCGTCGCGATGTGAAAGAGTTTAACAAAAGAGGTATTGGAAGGGGCGTAAATTTATCCCGATTCCAACGGCGTGCAAGCGAAGACCCTTGAAACTAAACGCCTGAAAAGGTCTGTTTCAAGGGCACGCTCATGGCTCTGAATTAATTTCACGCCGCCGGTTCGTCAATCATCCGTGCCCGGTTCGTCGGGAGCATAGGGCAGATCGTCTTTGCGCCGTCGCGGGAGCGGGTCGGAATTTCGTCGTCGTGCGGGCGAGTTCGCGACGCGGCGGTCTGTAAAACCGGGAGGCAGACGCGCGCCCCTCACGGCTTCTTCGAGAATGCGCGTGATCTCTTGCGAGAGCGTGCGGTGCTCGCTGACCGCGCGTTGCTGTAAAGACTTCTTCAAGTCCGCCGGGACATAGGCCCCGATGAAGACTCCCTTCCGGTTAGCCATGCTCGTGTTCTCTCCTCCACTTTAGACGAATCGTGCCGCGCCCTCTGCCGGGCCGAAGCGGACTCACGTCTTGATTTGCTTGAATGTGTGTGCCGTGCGTATTTGAGAGTAGGTCTGTAAGCCGAATTCTGTTCTCCGTCCCGCGAACGGGAGCGGAGTGGCGATCATTCATCTAGCCCATTCGTCGCCGAATGGATCGAGCGACCTACCCGGAGACCTAGCGCGTCCCCTTGTGGGGAACGCGGCTCGGACGGGCAACCCTTGTTCAGTCTCCCTATTTGGTCTTGCACTGCGAGGAGTTTGCCTGGCCGCGCATGTTGCCACACGCGCCGGTGCGCTCTTACTTTAAGGCTTCGGATTTGCACCGCCTGCCCGCACCATTTCACCCATCACCGACCGTCATCTCTTGCAGCACTAGGCCACACGACCGGTTGGCTGGTTTACTTTCTGTTGCACTTGTCGTCACCCCGCGCGTAGGCGACTGCGTTGCAGCCCCCTACGCGCAGAGCGCCCAGCCGTTAGCTGGCTCGCTGCCCTTTAGTGTTCGGACTTTCCTCCCCCGCACCCTGACGGCGCGGCGGCGACCGCCCGACCTAGCTCTCACGCACGGCGCGGCGGATTATAGCAAATCATCGTTGAACAGGTACAGTGTGACTTAAATTACGCCACATCTTAATCATTGTCGTGCCGCCAACATTCATCACCCGTCACTCGACACCAACTCCGCACCGCTTCCGGCCACCGGCAAATTTATAGCTTTATTCGCCATATCAAACTATAATTCGCATCCTCTTGTGATTGCTTTCCAACATCGGAGGTGTCCCGTGCGTCCCACACGTCGCGTCGTCTCGTTCCTCATCGTCACAATGCTGATTAACTTTACGCTGTTGTTCTCCGGCTCACATGGAGCGCGAACACGCGCCTCTTCCTTTGCAGCCAACCGCGTTGCGACCGACATCAACGCGCACGCGACTGACGGCCTGCAATATTTTCCTCTGCCCCATCCGATTCGTTTGCTCGACACGAGGCCGGGCGAGTCTGCGTGCAACGCGCCCGGCGTGCCGCTCGGACAGGGTGCGACTCGCACGCAAGTCGCCGTCGGCTTCTGCGACGGAGTGACCATCCCGCCCGTCGCGCGAGCCATCGTCGGCAACGCGACTATCGTTAACGATGCGCAGGGCGGCAACGGCTTTCTCACACTGTTCCCCTCCGACCAACCGAGGCCCAATACTTTCAACCTCAGTTATCAAACGGGTCAGGTCATCCCCGACGCTTTCACCGCGCGGCTCTCGCCCGACGGCTCATTTAACATTTACGCCACGACACAGACGCACTTCATACTGGACGTGACCGGCTATTACGCGCCTCCCGCGACGGGCGGCCTCTACTATCACCCGCTGCCGCATCCCGTCCGGCTGCTCGACACGCGCGCCGGACGACCCGCCTGCGACTCGCCGGGCGTGCCTCTGCAAGCTGACGGAGTGAAGACGGAATCTGCACGCGTGACATGTGACGGCTTAGTTATACCGCCCGCGACGCAGGCCATCGTCGGCAACGCGACCATCATCAACGACGCGCAGGGCGGCCAAGGCTTTGTCACCATCTACCCTAGCGGCTCGTTCAGGCCGCTCGCGTCGAACCTCAACTACGTGCCCGGACAGGTTATCCCCAACGCCTTCACCGTCGCCCTTGGGCCTGACGGCGCGTTCAATATCTACTCTCTCAAGAGCCTCCACATCATCGCGGACGTATCCGGCTACTATAGCCCTGAGCCGCTAGACGCGAACGGCACAGGCATGCTCTTCACTCCTCTGGCGTCGCCCGTTCGCCTCTTCGATACGAGGCCGGACGCATCCGCGTGCGACGCGCCCGGCGTGCCGCTCGTGATCGGCAGGGTGCGCGCCGTGCAAGCGAGTGACGCTTGTGCCGGAACGTTGATTCCGCCCACCGCCGAGAGCATCGTAGGAACGGCGACGGCGGTCAGCACAGTCGGCAGCAACAGCGGAGGATACGTCACCTTGTTCTCGTCCGACGCCTCGCTCCCGCCCGTGTCGAATCTCAACTTCATGTTGGGGCAGACCATCTCCAACTCCTTCACGACCCGACTCGGCACGGACGGCGCTTTCAAGATTTACGCGGTGGCGAGCTTGCACTTCATAGTTGATCTGGCAGGCTATTTTTCCGTAAATAGTGCTCGTTATCACACTATCGGCGGAAGAATCCTCGCGGGCGGGAATCCGCTCGCGGGCATCGGCGTCAATCTGGACAGCCCGGCAATGCTCTCGACCTTTACTGACGCGCGAGGTTATTACGTCTTCCGCGTGCCGCCCGGCAAGGATTACACGATCACTCCGTCGGAGCAGAACTTCTACGCTTTCACACCGCAGAGCCGAAGCTTCAACTCGCTCGACTCCGACCAGACAGCCGACTTCAATGCCGCGCTCACAACAGCCGCCGATCAACCTTACGTGCTCGAATTCGACGGCGCGGCGAAGACGGTGGACTATGGCCCTTACTTCGAGCCTAACCTGAACCACGGCCATTTTTTCTGGGAGTTCTGGGCCGCGCCCGGCGCGAACGCGAGCGGCACTTACCTCGTCTCCGACGGTTACGGCGGCGCGCACGCGCTCCTCTTCGGCTTCGCCTACTACGGAGAGTCAGAACAGAGTCACTATCAACTATTCGGCGACATCTGGGACGGCACGAACATCACATATTTCGGGAGCGATGAAGGCCCTGTGGTGGGCGAGTGGGGACACTACGCCCTCGGTTGGGACGGACGCGAGATCGTCATTTACTTCGACGGCGTGCCGGTCGGGCGAACAACTTTTGCAGGGCCTCGCCGCTCGCCTGACTTTACGAGCGGCGGCGGGCGTCTGCTCGTCGGCGGCTCGGATCACAGCAATCTCGTCGGGAAAATCGCGCAGGTGCGGGGCTTTGAGTGGAACAATCCGCGCGAAGGGATGGGCGGCATCGGAGGCTCTTCGACCCTCAGCGCGTTCGCGCCGGAGACGCTGTTCAGGTCTGGCGGAAATCTGCTCAGCAACTTCTTCACGCCCGCCGATCCGGTCGCGGACACGTCCGTCGGACTCTACGGCAGCCGTCATGCGGCCCGCTTGCGCGGCACGCCTTATCCTTTCGGCCTTCTCACATTCTGCGAGGAGTGCCCGCGCCCGCAGTACGTCCTCGATTCGACGGCCCCGAACTTTTTCGCAGGCATGGCGGCGGCATCACCCGTCGAGACGCGTTCCCCGCAGCCCCCCACTGCGCCCGACATCCCACAACCCGACCTGCTCGTCCTCGACACCTTCGCGCGCGCTCACTCCACATACACCTTCGGCGGCGTCGGCGGACTCGGCTCTACGGAGTCGGGTAACGTGGGGCCGCTCCCGTGGTTGAACGCAGACGGCCCGGCTTCCCCGCACGCCTTCGGCATCCTTAACGGGCGCGCCGTGCCGCTCGCCGACGACACGAACATAACGTGGGTCGCGATTCCATCGAACGACGGCAACCTCGACGTTCGCGTCGAACGTCATCCGGGCAAATGGGGCGCGGGACTTGACACCGGCCTCAGCTTCCGCGTCGCCGACGCGCGCAACTTCTTCTTCGCCTATACGAGCGGCACCGATAATTTTTTCAGCCCGCGCACACTCAACGTCGGCTACTACCGCGCGGGGACGCGCACCAACTTAATCAAGAACATAGCCATGCCCTTTACTTGGACGGCCTTGCGCGCGGTCACGAACAGCGACGGTAAAGTCAGCATCTATGCCGACAGTCAACTCATCACCGCTTTTGGAAGCGACGTGCTGGCGACATCCACGGGCGCGGGGCTGTATCACGACCGGAAGGGTTTGGGACTGAAAAACCGTTGGGATAATTTCATCGTCTATGCGGGCCAGTAACGCTTTCGTCCGTCAGCGAAAGTAGTTGAAGCCGACGCGCAGGCTGTGCAGCGCCGAAGGCGGGACGGTGGAGACCAGCACCCACGTCATCAGTGCGTGAGAGAGTCCGAGCGCAAAGAGGTTGGGCGCTCGCTGATAGACCGCGGCCCAGACCAGCCCGCCCGCAAACGTCACGGACGTGAGCCACGGGTTCGGCAGGTGCAGCGCCGCAAAGATAATTGCGACGAACAGAATGCTCCGCCACCCCCGCCCCCAGATCAACACCGCGCGGCGATTGACGAAGCCCTGCAAGATGTACTGCTGAAGAAGCCCCCACATTACCCCGAAAGGCAGGACGCCGAAGAAGAGGTGTCCCCCGCCCCACCGCTTGAAGTTAAGGCTCGACACGTACCATCCCGCGATGATGAGTACGATGGCTGGAACGAGCGTCGGCAACAGGAGCAGTCGCGCGGCGCGTGGGAAGTTTTCAAACTGCCAGCCGATCTCGCGCGCCGACTCGCCGTGCAAACGGTGCGAGACGATCACGTAAATAAATGCGAGCGCGGTCGGGACGGCCCCGATTAACTTGCTGCCCTCCGCCAGCGACGTGACGGCCCATTCGGCGATGAGCACGGACGAGACGACCGACGCGATCTCCCACGCCGCCAGTGTTCTCACTTCCGTCGCGTCCGCCGCCCGCGGCGCGCGTTCGTCAGCAGAGGTCAACGCCCGTTCCCTCCCTCCGTCGTCAACACCGGCGCAGTGTCTCGCGCCGCGACGTTGAAGACC
>JBAVPI010000201.1:0-2790 GCA_049692915.1 Pyrinomonadaceae bacterium | reverse complement strand
CCGGGACAGCGCCGACGGGCGCGACGATGAGGGGCGTCGTCTCCATCCAACGCAAAAGCTCCGCGCGTAATAAATCGCGCTCGGCCCATGAATGCCGTTCGCCTTCCGACGTTTTTGCCGGACTCTTCTCCGCGCGTCGAAGGACTGCCAGCGCGGCGCGTCCGGCATCCTCTCTACGCCCTTCATAAATAGAGGTCACGAGTTTGGCGGTGGCGCTTGAGAACAACTCCAACCAGAGCCGCGTCGCATGCTCGACGCCGGGCGGGCGCGCTTCTCGCACGTCGAGTCCGAATGCTTGCAGCGCGGCGGCGGCCTTTCTCACGGCATCTCGAATCTCGTCCGTCACGGGCGTCGCCCCGTCGTCCGTATAAAATGCGACTCGCCGCCCAAGCATCCCGTCTCGCGACTTCGCGGATGATGGCTCGACTTCAGAGTGCGCAGGCTCGAACGCTTCGCCCGTCAAGACGTGCAGGAGCAGGCCGAGGTCTTCGACCCGACGCGCGAGCGGGCCGAGCGACGCGGCGCGTTCGTAAGGCCAATTCATCGGCGGGAAATGGCCTACGCCGGAGATGCGCCCCGCCGTCGGCTTGAGGCCCGCGACGCCGCAGAAGTGTGCGGGGATGCGAATTGAACCGGCAAGATCGCTGCCGAGACTGGCCGGTGTGAGACACGCGGCAACGGCCACGGCGCAACCGCCGCTCGAACCTCCCGGCGTGCGCGCGAGGTCATAAGGATTGTTCGTGCGACCGTAAACCGGATTGTTCGACGTGTAGTCGAGCGCCATCTCAGACGTGTTGGTTTTGCCCAGAATAATCGCGCCCGCATCACGCAGCAAAGTCACCCCCGGCGCGTCCCGATTAGCAACTCGCTGCTCAAAAATCTTAGTCCCGGCAGTCGCACTCAAGCCCGCCACATCAATTGTATCTTTGACGGTGACGGGAACACCGCGCAGCGCCGCACGATCACTTCCGTGCATGATTAAATCTTCGGCTTCGCGCGCCCTTTCGAGAGCGTCGGGCGCGAGCGCGACGATGGCGTTAAGAGTCGGGTTCAAGCGTTCGATGCGGCGTAAGTACGCCTCAACTACTTCGACCGGAGACACGACGCGCGTGCGCATCATCCTCGCCAGTTGCGCCGCGGAATATGTCGTCAACTCTTCGCTCATCTGTCGGGTGTGAAACGTTCGATAAATAGTTTCAAGGTTGAATCCTTGAAGACGAACATCAAGCTCAAGCTTGCCTTATTTTGACTGGGCTATTTTTTCAACAACTCGATAAACTTCTGCGCCGCCGAGCCGAGCGCGCGGTCTGTGCGATAGATGATGCCGACCGTGCGCGTCCACTCAGGTTCGGCCAAGGGCACGACGGCGAGTCGGCCGGTTTGCTGTTCGTCGAGCACGCTCGGACGCGGGACAATTGCCACTCCTAATCCGACCTCGACCGCGCGCTTGATCGTCTCGATGTTGTCGAACTCGGCGACCCTCTGCACTTGAACATTGTGCGAGCGCAGGATGCGGTCAATGGCTCGTCGCGTCGGGATGTCGCGCTCGAAGTGAACGAAATCGCTGTCCTTCAAATCAACGGCGCTGAGTTTCTTGCGCTTGGCGAAAGGGTGTTCGGGAAGACAGATCAGCACCAGCCTGTCGCCGCCGAGCGGCACGATTTCGAGGCCGCGCTTTTTCTCCGGGTAAGCGACGACGCCGAGATCAACCGCGCCGCTCAACACGTCGCGGACGATGCGCGTCGTGCGGCTGTATTCGAGGTCAATCTTGGCCTGCGGGTAAAGCGTCATGAACTGACGGACGGCGGGCGGCAGTTCGTGCAGGCCCACGCTATAGACGGTCGCCACGCGCACCGTCCCGCTGACCGTGCCGGTGAGCGAGCGCATGCTCTCCTCAAGCCCCGTGTAGGCGCGCAACACCTCGCGACACGCCTGATAAAAGGCGTCGCCCGCCTGTGTCACATGCAAGTCCCTGCGCCCGCGCACGCGTTCGAGCAATCTCCGCTTGAACTTCTCTTCCAGCCCGCGCACCTGTTGACTGACGGCTGACTGCGTGACGAAGTTGCGTTCCGCCGCTTGCGAAAAGCTCTGTGTCTCGACAAGGTCGCAAAAGATTTTGAGTGTTTCGATTTGCACAGGTTTAATATAAGTATTTCTCACGCGAATACGCAAGTTAATTCATTTCACCTTATATTGCTCAGAAGTTATAATCCTGTCCGGCTTTTGACATATCCCGGCCCGGTCGCGGGATTGGATGACGAGGACAATGACGATTTACAGTCCGGCAATGACGCTCGGCGATGCGCGGCGGCGCTATTTCGCAGTCAACAACTTCGGCGCTGACGGCGGGTACTCCGAGCGCTGGATCAAAGTGAAAATCCAGCGCATCCCCGTCTGGCTGCCGAATACGGAGGGGCGGCGCAGGGCCGTCAAGCTGCACGACCTGCACCACATCCTGACCGAGTATCCGACGACGTGGCGCGGCGAGGCGGAGATTTCGGCATGGGAAGTCGGGGGCGGATTGCGCCGTTATTATGCGGGCTGGTTTCTCGATTTGATGAACGTCGCGCAAGGACTGCTGATTAACCCGCGTGGCGTCTATCGCGCCTTTATGCGCGGGCGGCGGACGGGGAATCTTTTCCCGCTGGAGTTCAGCGACGAATTGCTGTCGCATCGCGTGGGCGAGTTTCGCGAACGCCTTCGACTAAACGAACGGCCCGCGCCGCCGACGTTAAGAGATCACGCGGCATTATTATTCTGGGCTTCAATCGGCGTCGTGATGTATGCGAC
>JBAVPI010000200.1:0-8304 GCA_049692915.1 Pyrinomonadaceae bacterium | reverse complement strand
GAGGCGTTCTGGCGCACGAGCCTGCGCTTCTCGTCGGCCTTGCGGATGACGGCCTCGATCTCGTCGAGCGTGGATGGCTTCGTGAGGTAATCGTAAGCGCCGTGGCGCATCGCTTCGATGCCCGTGCCGAGCGAGGTGTCGGCGGTGAGCATGATGATTTCGGGCGGGTCTTCGAGCTTGCGGATGCGCCGCAGGGTTTCGAGGCCGGAGAGTCCGGGCATGCGTATGTCGAGCAGCATCACGTCGAAGTCGGACTGGTCGAGCAGCGCGAGCGCTTCCTCGCCCGATTGCGCGGGCGTCGAGTCGAACTTCATCAGGGCGATCTGCTCCGACAGCACGCGGCGCAGCACGGTGTCGTCGTCCACCACCATCACGCGAATCTTGCGGCTCATAAAATTTGAAGGATGGCGGTCGGGGATGAGTTCGTAGAGCGTCGGGGCGCACATCTTATCACTTCCGCCCGTCGCGTGCGGGTAACTCTTTTCAACTTTGTTCGGGGGCGTGACGCGGCAGCCAGAGACGAAAGCGCGTGCCCGCGCCGGTCTTCGATTCGACGGTGAGCGCGCCGCCCATCGCTTCGGCGAGCGTCAGCGAAATGGCGAGACCGAGGCCCGACCCGCGTCCGGGGTCTTTCGTGGTGAAGAACGGATCGAAGACACGCGACAGTGTTTCGTGCGCGATGCCGGGGCCGTCGTCCGCGACTTCGACGACGACGCGCCCCCCGTCGAGCGCGATTGAAACACTCACGCGCCCGCCTTCGCCGGCGGCGTCGAGCGCGTTGCTCAAAAGGTTGTCGAGCACCTGCCGCACCATCGCTTCGTCGGTCGCCACTTCGCCGAGGTCGGGTGCGGGCGCGAACGAGAACGTCACGCCGCGCTCGCCTCCGCGCTCGTCGAAGAGCCGCACCGACTGTTCGACGAGCGAGTTGAGTTCGACCGGCTCGCGGCGGGCGCGTCTCTGTCTTGAGAGGTCGAGCAGCCCGCGCGTGATCTCTTTGCAGCGGAGCGTCTGCCGGACGATCTCTTCGAGGTAATAGTTGAGATTGCGCTCGGAGGCGAGCGCCGCCGTTTCCGGCGAGGTACGCAGGGCACGCAACGTCGCTTCGGCGCAGGTGGTGATGGAGGCGAGCGGGTTGTTGATCTCATGCGCCACGCCCGCCGCGAGTTGGCCGACGGTGGCGAGACGGCGCGTGCGCGCCAGTTGCTCCTGCACCTCCGAGAGCGCCGTGATGTCGCTCCACGTGATGACGCTCCAGTGAGTGTCTGTGGAGGTGCGGAGTGGGACTGACTCCGTGGTTTGCGCATCAAGAGCTTGCGCACCGGAGCGCGCAGCAATTTCAACATTCGTCTCAAGGCCGACATCGGAGACGGAAGGCGCTTTGTCCGAGACCCCGGCTCCCGCTCCCCAACCTCCGACTCCGATGTTCGTCAGCGGCGCGACCGCGACCAGATAACGCCTGCCGTCCTCGGACTGTAGCTCGAAGGAACTGGTGGTGCGCGCGCCGCTCTGCTTCATGTGATAGGCGGCGGCGCGCTCGCCGAAGAGACGCGCGAAGGCGTCGGCGCACGACATGCCGATGGTCTCTGCGGGAAGCATGTCCATCATCTCCGCCGCTTCGAGGTTGCAACGCACGAGCCGCATCCGGTCGTCGTGGACGATGATGCCGTCAGGGATGGCGTCGAAGGTCTGCTCCCAGATTCTCTTGGCAGCGCCGATGGTCTCGAACAGGCGCGCGTTGTCGAGCGCGAGCGCGGCCATCTCGGCCAGACCTTCGAGTTGACGCCGTTCGTCCGGCGTCATGCGATGCGAAGCTCGATAGCCGACGACCATCACGCCCAGCGTTTCGCCGCGTGCCTTCAAGGGCGCGAGCGTCAGATCACGCAACCCCTCCGCGCTGTGCAACGGAAATTCGCTCGCAGGCAGATCGCCAGCCAACCCGCGCACTTCGATGATCGTCTCGTCGGCCTCGGCGGCTCGTTCGGCGAACTCGCCGCGCAGGGGATTGACGATCTCGCGCGCGCCGTCTTCGAGCGTCTGAAAGCCGCTCATGGCACGCCACGTGACAGTCTTGTCGGCGACCGAGAAGCTGGCGATGCTCACCGTGTCGGCGCGCATGATGCGGCGCACCATGTCCGTCAGTTTGCGCAGCGTCGCGGAAGTCTCCGTCGGCCTCGCGCCGCCGTCGCCCGGAGCGTCGAAAAGCGTCCGGCCACGCGACGGCCCAACCGACGACCCGATGACGGGTGTACCCGAAATTTCCGAATCTTCTTCCATCTCGCGTCTATCTTGCCAGAAACCACGCCGCGAGGAAACGCGGAACGCGGAACGTCAAAGGTGAAACGCCTCAGCAGCAAACAAGAAGCCGCTTCCCGACAGTTCATATTTCGCGTTCCGCATTCATCGTTTCACCTTCGCTGCCTTCGCCGTAATTTTCTTTCACCTGACGCGACGCTACGGCGCTCGACGACGAGCGGGAGAATGGCGTTCGAGCATTTTGCGGGCTTTATCGAGCGGCACGAACATTGCCATCGGTGTAGAACGTTGAGGGATGAATGATGAATTTGAACATTGAATCGGACACGAAATTAAAAACTGCCCGGAGGAAATTAATCGTGAAAAGAGTTCTCGAAGTCGTCGGCTGGCTGACCGCCGTTATTCTTTTGGCCTTCGCGAGCCACGCCGTCTTCGCGCTTCCCGCCCCGGCGCGTGAACGGCAGGCGCAGGATGACGAGCGGCAAAACCGCGCGCGACGCATGGAGCGGCGCGAAGACCTCAGCCCCGCTGCGATCATGCGCGAGGCGCGGACGATCTACGTTCGACCGACCGCACACGTGGACAAAAAATATCTCGAATACAAGCTGCAAAAATACCGCGAGTTGGAAGACTGGGGATTGATGATCGTCGGGGACGAGAGCGCCGCCGACCTCGTCGTGACGATAGATAAAACTGCGCTCAACTACATTTTTCAAATCACAGACCCGCGCACATCCGCCGTCGTCACGAGCGGCAAAGCCGTCGCCGTCAATCGTCTCGTCGCCGCCGAATATCTCGGCAAAGAGATTATTAACAGGATGAAAAACGTGCGTGCGTCGTCGGAGCGCAAACCTTCACGCAAGCACACGCACGACGCGGACGACGGCGGCGCGTGGAGCGAGTCTTAAAAGTCTCAAGCACTATTAACCAAACCTGAAAGGAATTTTTATGCACCGGAAATTTTTCTACGCAAGCATCGCACTACTACTTCTTCTCCTGCTCGCGCCCGCGAGCCTGCACGCGCAGACGCGGACGGACGAACACAAAACAGAGGTCGGCGGATTCATCACCGCCATCGGTCTCGAAAGATTGGACGGCTCTCTGAACGGCGTCGGCGGACGCTTCGCCTATAACTTCACGAAGAACTTCGCGCTCGACACGGAGGCGAGTTTCTTTCCCTCAGACAAGTTCGGCAACCAACAGACGGGACAGAGAGCGCAAGCCTTCGCGGGCATCCGTGCCGGTGGCCGCACGCGCTACGTCGGCGTCTTCGCCAAGGCGCGTCCCGGCGTGATGTTTATCGGCGACTCGGTCTCCGGGTTCAGATGTAACTCGTCGGGCAGCGTCTGCCGTCCGAGCCACAACAACCTCGCCTTTGACGCGGGCGCAATCGTCGAGTTCTACCCCACGTCGCGCGCCATCATCCGCGTGGACGCGGGCGACACCATCGTCCGCCAGCGAAACGTCGCCGGACTCGGCTTCTTCGGCCCCGCGACATCTTCAACCGACATCTCGCACAACTTTCAGGCCAGCATCGGCTTCGGCTACAGGTTCTGAGCCTTCGGACAAATTGTGAGGGGAGGCTGAACAAGCCATGCCTGACGGACTGCGGAAGGTCTGTATTCGGCGAATGATGGCAAAAGAAAGGGCAGGCCGAAAATTGGCCTGCCCTTTTCGCTCAAGTTTTACCGGCCCAACTTAATCAGCCTTCGGCGCGACGGCGCGTACCTGCTCGGAGACACCCGCTTCATACTTCTTGAAGTTGTCGTTGAAGCGGCGGGCCAAGTCTTTCGCCTTCGTGTCGTAGGCGTCCTTATCGGCCCAAGTGTTGCGCGGCGTCAGAACTTCAGCGGGCACGTCGGGGCATGAGACGGGCACGCCGACGCCGAAGATGGGATCGGGTTGCGTCTCGACGGTGGCGAGCGAGCCGTTCAGGATGGCGCGGATCATGGCGCGCGTGTGCTTGATGGACATGCGCTTGCCTTCGCCGTAAGGCCCGCCCGACCAGCCCGTGTTGACGAGCCAGCAGGCGGCCTTGTGTTCCGCAATCTTCTTGCCGAGGAGGTCTGCATAGACGCCGGGATGCAAGACCATGAAGGGCGCGCCGAAGCAGGTCGAGAAGGTCGCCTGCGGTTCGGTGACGCCGCGCTCCGTGCCAGCGACCTTCGCAGTGTAGCCGGAGAGGAAGTGGTACATCGCCTGTTCGGGCGTCAGGCGCGCGACGGGCGGCAGCACGCCGAAGGCGTCCGCCGTCAGCATGATGATGTTTTTCGGATGACCGGCGTGGCCTTCCGGCACGATGTTCGGGATACTCGTCAGAGGATAAGCGGCGCGCGTGTTCTCGGTCTTCGAGGCGTCGTCCAAGTCGAAGACGCGCGTTTGCGGATCATAGACGACGTTCTCCATGACGGTGCCGAACATGCGCGTCGTGCGGTAGATGTCCGGCTCGGCTTCGGGCGAAAGCTTGATGACTTTGGCATAGCAGCCGCCCTCGAAATTGAACACCCCGTCGTCCGACCAGCCGTGCTCGTCATCGCCGATGAGACGCCGTTCGGGGTCTGCGCTCAAGGTCGTCTTGCCCGTGCCCGACAAGCCGAAGAAGATCGCCACGTCCTCCGCGTCGCCGACGTTGGCGGAGCAGTGCATGCTCATCACGCCGCGTTGCGGAAGCAGGTAGTTGAGAATGCCGAAGACGCTCTTTTTCGTCTCGCCCGCGTAGGACGTGCCGCCGATGAGGACGAGTCGCTGGCCGAAGTCCACGAGGATGAAAGTCTCGGAGCGCGTGCCGTCGGTCGCGGGGTCGGCCTTGAAACTGGGGATGTTGACGACCGTGAATTCGGGCTTGAAGTCTGCGGCGCTCTCGTCGTTGATGAACATCGTGCGGGCAAAGAGCGAGTGCCACGCGAGTTCGGTGACGATGCGGACAGGGAGGCGATAGCGCGGGTCTGCGCCGCCGTAAGTGTCCTGCACGAAGAGGTCGCGCCCCGACGCATACTCCATCATGCGCTCGCGAATCGCGTCGAACTTCTCCTGCGGGAACTCTTTGTTCACGTCGCCCCAGAAAATCTTCTCCTCGCTCGAAGGCTCGCGCACGATGGCCTTGTCTTTGGCGGCGCGGCCCGTGAACTCGCCCGTGTCAACGAGCAGCGCGCCCTGCGGCGCGAAGACGCCCTCTTCGCGCCGCGCGATCTCTTCGTACAACTCCGGCGTGTTGAGATTCCAGTAGACGTTTGCCGTCGGCTTGATGCCGAGCGTCTCAAGCCCCGCGCTCTTCGCGCGCCTGCGCCCGTGTTCCTGCACCTGTACCTCTTTAATAGCTCGCATAGATTCTCCTCGATAATAAAGCGTGACAGTTTGGCGAAAGGAGAGCAGGTTGACGCTCCGTCGCCCTAACGCTAATTCTTTGTTGACACGTCGAACAAATCAGGGGCTATGAGACATCAGGAGCGCGAAGGCCGCAGGAAGTTCCGCGTACCTCCGGCGCTCCCGATCTTTGCTCCGGTAAAGCTGAAGCCCTTTGAATGAACGCGGCTAAGAAGTAGAGCCGCTGCGGCGCGCGGCCAGTTCGCGCAGTGCGACGGCCAGATCGCGCGCGGCCCGCTCCAGACGGTCGGCGCTCGCCTCGATCTCATCGGCGTTGTCCGGCGACTGAAGCGCGACGGCTTGAAGCGCGTCGTCAATCTGCGAAGTCAGACGTTCAGCCGCCGTCTGCGTCTCCTGCTCGGCGCGCGACAGTTGCTTGGGGGGTGCTGTGCTTTTTTTGCTGCTCACGATTTCACCGGCGCGTCGGAACAAATACTTATCTGCAATCGGGCCGACCCGTCGCCTCAAGAGAGCACGCCTGCCGCTTCGGGAAAACGCCGCCGCGCTCGTTCAAAATACCGTCATCCTTCGAGGTCTGGGCCGATTGTCTCAACCCGCGCCTTTATTTCAAGTCGGGCACGACTCCCGCTCAACTTCCGCCGCAGACCGCCCGCGCGCGTCGTTTCCGAGAGACGCCATTGATTCGTTTTATCTGCCCCGTTGCGACGCTTCGGCGCTTCGCGGCTTAAGGGTATTTCTCCGCATCTCGCGGCTTTCCGGGTAGCCGGGGTCTTCAATCAAAGGGGCGAGTGTTTATCTTAAAACGGCACTTTATCACCAACGTACTGCCGCCGACAACCGCGTGGACAAATGATGTCCATGGAATAGTTGATTGACGCAAAGTGACGGATGATAAATGAAGAGTTAAGCCTCTGTTTTTCATTCGCCGCCCAACTCTTCGCGGACGACTTTTCGCATCGCGCTTGCTCGCGGCGGGCGTGGTCTGCTATGAGGTTGAGCATGGATGGAGCGCCGGGGCGGGAACATTTCACAAAGCGCGAGTGGGAGATCGTCCGTTCGCACAACACGCCGACCAGAGTGCAGCGGTATCTCTCCGCGCTCGACTACAATCGCGAGCAGGAAGGCGAGACGCTGCGCACGTTCCGCGAGGTTGTGCGGCGCGGCGCGGCGCACTGTCTGGAAGCGGCGCTCACGGCGGCGGTGATGTTGGAGCAACACGGACACCCGCCGCTGCTCTTGAGTCTCGCCTCGCAGGACTTGCTCGACCACGTTCTCTTCGTCTTCAAACGCGGGGGACTGTGGGGCGCGGTCGCGCGGTCGCGCGATCTCGGACTCCACGGTCGCAGGCCCGTCTTCCGCACCCTGCGGCAACTTGTCTGGAGCTACTTCGATCCTTACGTTGACGGGTCGGGTCGCATCGTCGGCTACGGCCTCGCAGACCTCCGCGACCTTTCTCCTTACGACTGGCGCTTCTCCGCAAAGAACGTCTGGAAAGTCGAGCGACACCTGCAAGAACTCCCGCACCTCTCGCTCCGCTCGTCCGACCGGCGCTATCAAAAACTGCTCGCGCGCTACGCGGAATTTCGCCGCCTGCACCCCACTGAGCAAGCAGCGTACTACGACAATCGCGATACGTGGATGCTTTGAAAACAAAATTATGCGTGATGAGAAAGAGTGTTTAAGACGAAGACCAAAGAGAGCGTTCGTGCTCCGGAAAGTGCGAAGAATGAGACGAGGGCGGCAGCGTGAAGAATTTTAGGCGGGACGCGCCGCTTATTTCGTCCCCGACAAATTTTTATCCGGAGAGCGCATTTTGGTATTGGACAGATTCGGTGGAGTTGTGTATAGTGCACGCATCCGGGCGGTTGGTGAATCCTTCCGCCCAAGTGGTTGCTGGGGTGAGGACAGTGACCACATAAGAACAGGCGCGAAGCTCCCAAGGCTGCCGCGCCTGTTCGCTTTTACAGGACAAATTCTGCGCGCGTCCCGTCATGTTCCCGCTTCCGTAGAGACTTTGCACAAGACCTGTGCAGCGGTGGTGGATGCGACTTTGACGCGCCGACACTTCATCTAAAAAAGTTTTCCACAGGCTTTTCCACAGCTTCCTGTGGAAAACTCCCTTACGTCTTCAGTCAGTGAAACCAGCCGTATTTGGCTCCCGTCCAGTAAAGAAAGCCCGCTTCGCCGCCGAGTTTCTCCCGAATCACGTCTCCGCGCAGACGCGGCATTCCCTTGCGCGCCTCGCTCGCCACGTCGGAACGTTTACCGCTTTTCATCTCGTCGCCGACGGCGTTGCGCAACAGAAAGGTCTGTCGCGCGTCGGGGTTGCGCCAGCCCGCCTCCATGTGGCCGTGGATGATGACGAGCAGCGTGTCGTTGGCCTCGACGCGCGTCAGCCCGGTGTCGGGCGAAAGTTTTTGCACGCCCTGATGCGGATCGAAGCTGCGCGGGTCGGGCACGGCGACCTTCATCGGGTCTTCGACAATCCAGTTGGCGTACTCGCCGTTCAACTCGCCCGTCTTGCCTTTGGAGGGGCGCACGACGACGGCGAGATCAAGCGAGCCGTCGCCATTGAAGTCGCCTGCCACGGCGCGAGCACCGCGCTCGTCAAAGTCAACGTTATGCTGATAAGTGCGTGCGAGAGCGGCGCTGATTTCCGCCGGCAGCGGCGGCGAAAGATCGTGTGCGGGCGTCGGCGTCGCGGCGGTCGCGGGCGTCGTGTTTGAC
>JBAVPI010000199.1:0-4913 GCA_049692915.1 Pyrinomonadaceae bacterium | reverse complement strand
GAGCAGGCCAAACAAAAAAATCTCGACATCGAAGGGATGTTCACAAACGACATCATCGGAAATTCTCTGGGCGGCAACGGCGTGCGCGACCGGCGCACCGTGCGCGTCTTCGCAGAGGGCGTGCCGTCGAACGAAACGACCGATGAGGCCGCGACGCGTCGCAGCGTCGGCGGCGAGAACGATTCGGCGTCAAGACAACTTGGCCGCTTCGTCGTCGAGACAGCAGCGCGCTACCTGCCGGGCTTCCGCGCGGGGCTGGTCTATCGTCGCGACCGTTATCTGCGCGGCGGCGATCACATCCCATTCCTCGAACAGGGCTACCCGGCGTTGCGCTTCAGCGAGCCGAACGAGAACTACAATCACCAGCACCAGAACGTGCGCGTCGAGAATGGCACGCAGTACGGCGACCTCCCGCAGTTCGTGGATTTCGCTTACATCGCACAGGTGGCACGCGTCAACGCGGCGGCCCTCGCCTCCCTCGCCTCCGCACCCGCCGCCCCGAAGGAAGTCCGCATCCTGACAAAGCGCTTGACGAACGATACGGACTTGCAGTGGGCCGCGAACGTCGAGCCGGACATCGCCGGTTATGAGATCGTCTGGCGCGACACGACCGCGCCCTTCTGGACGAACTCGCTCCCCGTAGGACGCGTGACGAGCTACACCGTCCGCGGCATGTCGAAGGACAACTATTTTTTCGGCGTGCGTGCGGTGGACGCAGCGGGCAATCGCAGCCCGGTCAGCTATCCGCGCCCTTTACGCTGAAAAACGCCCGAAAATCTTCGCGGCGCGTCTCGTCGGACAGGCGGGGCGCGCCGCTATTTTTTCCAACTATCAGCGGCCCCGAAGCGTCTAAACAAACAGTTGCGGATAGCTCTGGCCCATCCAAGCCACGAATTTTAATTGCTAACGAAACGAAGAATTTTTCACAGCGGAGTTGTTATGAACTTTTTCAGCAATGTTCGATTCAGTCGCGTGGCGCGCAACGCCTTTGCGTTGTTGTCCGTGCTCGCGCTCCTCTCAAACAGCTTGCAAGCCTTCGCGCAATCCTCTCCGAAGCATCAAGTATCGGCGAGCATCACGGAAGAACAGCGCATCGTGCACGTCCTCAACCGTTTCGGGTTCGGCCCGCGGCCCGGTGACATCGAGCGCGTCCGGCAGGCGGGGCTTGAGCGTTACATCGAGGGGCAACTCAACCCGAACAAGCTCGAAGACTCGACGCTCGAAGCGAAGCTGAAGAATCTGACGACGCTTAAGATGATGAACGGCGAGTTGCTCGCGAAGTATCCCAACCCCGGCCAGTTGCTCAGACAGTTGCAGCGCCGCGGCCAACTCCCGCCGGAACTCGCGGCGCTCGTCGAAGCCCGACAAAAAGGACAGGCCGATTCGTCGAAGACGCAGCCCGGCGCAAGCGACGCCGACGCGGAGAAGATGCTGGCCGAAGCCATGAACGCGCCCGGTAAAATCAACGCGCAGTCGGGTCAGCCACAGGAGATGAACGCGGCGGCGACGGGGACACAGGCGGACAGGCCGGGACTGCCGAACGTCGCAGGCAACGGCGGCGACGACAACCCGGAGCGACGCGCGTCGCGCCGAGCCGTGATGGAATACATGCGTGATAACGGCCTGCAACCGCCGCAGCGCATCATGGCGGAACTACAAGCCTCGCGCATCCTGCGCGCCGTCTATAGCGAGCGGCAGTTGCAGGAAGTGATGGTCGAGTTCTGGACGAACCACTTCAACATCTTCGCGCAAAAGGGCGCGGACAAGTGGTTTCTCACGGCTTACGACCGCGACGTGATTCGCCCGCACGCGCTCGGCAACTTCCGCGATCTTCTCGAAGAGACGGCGAAGAGTCCGGCGATGCTCTTTTACCTCGACAACTTTCAGAGCGTCAGCCCGAATGCGGGGGCGGGGCGCGGCCCGCTTCGACGCTTGATGCAGAACAACCCTGACGCGTCGGGACAGATGCGTCGCGGCAGTCTCTTCGGCGACGGGCGCATGGGCCGCATGCGCGACGCTCAGGCGCGACAGGCACAGCAACAACGCCAGCAGCAGCAGCAGGATGTGATGAAAGGTCAGCAAGGCGACGGGCAGCAGCAAGCGCAGCAGCAACGTCTGCGGCAACAGCGACCGAAGCGCGGCATTAACGAGAACTACGCGCGCGAGTTGATGGAGTTGCACACGCTCGGCGTGGACGGCGGCTACACGCAAAAGGACGTTCAGGAGGTCGCGCGCTGCTTCACCGGCTGGACGATCTTAGACCCGCGCGGCTATCTCGGCGCGTCTGAGCGTGCCGGAACTTTCGTCTTTAATTCGCGCCTGCACGACGACGGCGAAAAGATCGTGCTCGGCCAGAAGATACCGGCGGGCGGCGGCGTCAAGGACGGCGAGTTGGTGCTTGACATCCTCGCGCGTCAGCCCGCGACGGCGAAGTTCATCGCGACGAAATTGTCGCGCCAGTTCGTCGCAGACAACCCGACGCCGGAACTCGTGGGACGCGTCGCCGACGCCTTTCTCAAGAGCAACGGCGATATCAAAACGACGCTGCGTGCGATCTTCAGTTCGCCCGAATTCAATTCGACGGAAGCGCGCCGCGCCAAGATTAAGACGCCGTTTGAACTTGCCGTGAGCGCCATTCGCATCCTCGGCGCTGACACCACGGCAAGCCCCGCGCTGCACGGCTGGGTCGCGCGCATGGGCGAGCCGCTCTACGGCTATCAAGCGCCGACCGGCTACCCCGACAAGGCGGAATACTGGGTGAGCACCGGCGCTCTGCTCGAACGCTTGAACTTCGCGCTCGCGCTCGTCGCCAATCGCATACCGGGCACGCGTGTTGACCTCTCGCGCTTTGTCGGCGAGGACGCGACTTCGAGCCGCGCGGTCAATCAGGAGCGCATCGTTGATCAGTTCCTCGCGCTCGTCTTGCAGGGCGACATCTCGCCGAGGAGCAAGGCGGTGCTCCTGAAACAGTTGAGCGATCAAGCGAACGCGCCGATTACTTCCGCGCCGGTTGAAGAGACCGCGATGACACGCAACGTCGGCACAGCGCGGCGCGAAAGACGCGACGAGACGGCGACGACGGTCGGCAACCCCGAAGTAGCGCGCATCGCCGCGCTCATCCTCGGCTCGCCTGAGTTTCAGAGACAGTGATTAGTGAATCGTAAATCGTAAATAGAAACTGCCTTTGTCTATTCACGATTCACGATTCACGATTTACCAGCTTTTGAGGTGAATATGTATAACAGTCGAAGATTTTTTCTCAAGCAGAGCGGCGTGGCGCTGGCGAGTGTGGGGCTGGCGGCGGCTGCGCCCTCTTTCCTGCAACGCACGGCGATGGCGCAAGGGTTGAGCGTCGCGCCGAACGGTCGTCGCAAAACTCTGATTACGATTTTCCAGCGCGGCGCAGTGGACGGGTTGAACGTCGTCGTGCCGCACGGCGAGCGCAATTATTACGATCTGCGCCCGACCATCAGTATTCCGCAACCCGGCAAGGGCGCGGCGGGCGAGTCGGCGATTGATCTTGACGGTTTTTTCGGCCTGCATCCGTCGCTCGCGCCGTTCAAGCCCCTGTGGGAGCAGAAGCGGCTCGCCGTCCTGCACGCCGTCGGTTCGCCCGACAATACGCGCTCGCATTTCGACGCGCAGGACTACATGGAGTCGGGCACGCCGGGCCGCAAGGCGACCGAGGACGGCTGGCTCAACCGTTTCCTGCAAGCGCAGACCGACCCGCAGGCTTCGCCGTTCCGCGCCGTCTCGATGACGCAGAATCTGCCGCGCACTTTGCAGGGCCGCGCGCCCGCGCTCGCCATCGCAAACCTCTCCGACTTTACGATCCGCGGCGGCGCGAGCACGGCGGCAGTGCAGGGCGGCTTCGAGGACATCTACGAGCAGGGCGTCGGCGATGTCCTGCGCGGCACGGGCAAGGAGACTTTCGAGGCGATTAACTTTCTCAAGAAGGTCAACCCGTCGCAGTACAAGCCGGAGAACGGCGCGCAGTATCCGCGCGGGCCATACGGCAACGCACTCTTGCAAATCGCGCAGTTGATTAAGGCGGGCGTCGGACTCGAAGTCGCGTTCACGGACGTGGGCGGCTGGGACACGCATCGCGGCGAAGGCGGTTCGCGCGGTCAACTCGCGACGCTCTTGCAAGGGTTCGCCAGTGGCATCGCCGCGCTCGTCACAGACCTCGGCCCCGCGCGGATGGATGAGGTCGTTATTCTCACGATGTCGGAGTTCGGGCGCACAGTGCAGCAGAACGGCACGGGCGGGACGGATCACGGTCATGCCAACGCGATGTTCGTCATCGGCGGGCGGGTGCGCGGCGGAAAAGTTTACGGGCCTTGGCCGGGACTCAAAGATGACCAACTCTTCGAGGGCCGCGACCTCGCTTTGACGACGGACTTCCGAGATGTGTTCGGCGAAGTGGCGTCGAAGCATCTCGGCACGGTTGACTTGCAGAAAGTCTTTCCGGGCTACGCTTCTTCGCCGTCGAAATTCCGCGGCGTGCTCGGCTAAGGAGTCGGAGTAAGTGCCGACATGGAAAGGGCGCGGATATTTTCCGCGCCCTATTTTTTACTCTACGAGGCGCTGCCGAGGTGAGGTGGCAGACATTCTGACAAAGGAAAGGCACGCGTAAGATGAGATAAGAGCGGCATCCTGAATGGTGAATGCAGGCTGTGGTATCATCGCCATCAATCTGGCAGCCTTAAATATCTACCAACGTCGGAAGGGGACTGCGCGACCGAATCATGCCAGTTCGGATAGATTATTCTGCCGACCTGATACTCGTCTGCAACAGCCTCGACGCGGGCGGCATCGAGCGCGTCGTCTCCACTCTCGCCAACGAATGGAGCAGACGCGGGCGGCGCGTCAGCGTCGTCACCTTGCACGACCGTCGAATCACCTCTTCTCCG
>JBAVPI010000198.1:0-6905 GCA_049692915.1 Pyrinomonadaceae bacterium | reverse complement strand
CAGCAGAAGCACGCTCGCGATCTCGAACGGCAGCCCGCCGTAGCGATAGAGGCTTGAGCCGATGCGCTCGGTGTCGCCTGAGATTTTCGACGTGCCGGTCGCCGACGCGACCATGCCCGCCTCCGTCTCACGCACGAGCGCCTGCTCGGCGGCGAACTCTTCGGCGGTCTGGCCCGGCTCGGTCGGTTGCGCGCGGAAATGCGCCGCCGACAAATTGATGGCCGAGATCAGCCCCATAAAGAGCAGGAGGCAGAAGACGAGACTCGCCCCGACCTGTGCCGGGCGGTTGTAGAGTTCCTCGCCGCCGCGCTCTTCCGAGCCGACGTTAACGAGCATGATGACGAAAAGAAACAGCACCATCACGCCGCCGACGTAAACCAGCACCTGCACGCCCGCGATGAACTCCGCGCCGAGCAGGATAAAGAGCGCCGCCACAGAGACGAGCGTCGAGATCAGGAACAGCGCCGAGTGGACGGCGTTGCGCGCCATCACGGTCATCAGCCCCGCGATTACCGCCGCGAAAGCGAATGCCCAGAAGAAGACTGATTCCCAGCCGGAAAGAATCATAAAATTAACGGTGACCGCGGGACGTTTGACAATCTTTCACGCGTCGAACTTACGCATCTCGCGTCCCTGTTCGAGCATCTCTCGATCCCAGACAAAGCCCGCGCGCGAGTAGGTGGCGAGTTCAAAGTCCTGCGTCAGTTCGAGACAGGCGGTCGGGCACGCCTCCTGACAGAGCGCGCAGAACATGCAGCGCGAGGTGTCGAAGATGAACTCGTCCAGCACCTTTTTCTTACGCGCTTTGCCCGCCGTCATGATCTCGATGTCCATCGGAATCACGTCAATGCAATCTTCGGGGCAGGCCAGCGCGCAGAGATTACACGCGATGCACAAACTCTCGTAAGTCTCCGGGTCCATGTTCAGACGCGGCGCGCCGTGGAAGCGCGGCGCAACATTGGGACGCACCTTCGGGTACTGCTCCGTGTAAATGCCCTTCCCCGTCACGGAGTTCTTGTCGGTCAGCGCGCCGACGTTGAACTTGAGCGTCAGTTTCATGCCCTCGAAGAGGTCAATCATGAAGAAGCGTTTGAGCTTCTCCTTCCAACCGGATGGCGGCACGTTGACTAATGGCATCACAACTCCTTGAAGAACAGATGTCGGCTATATTTGGAGACGAAGCGTTGACCGGCATCTTCTCTCCAACATCTCACAGACATCTCACATCTATTTTTCTCATCCTTCGCTCGCGACGGGCGTGGCGGTGCTGGAGACGGCGGTCTGGCCCTGCGGCTCGTTGACGAGTCGCAGTTGACCGCGTTGCTTCTTCAAGTTGAAATCGCGCGAGCGGCTGTTGAGCAACGAGAGCATCGCGGCGGCGACGAAGAGGCCGCCGAACCCGAACGCGACCATCACGAGTTTGCCCGTCAACGTCAAATTTACGCCGTGCGCGAGCGACTGAACCGTGCGCAAACCGTTCCAACCGTTGAGCGCCTGCACAGTGAAGATCGCGAGCGCCGTCCAGACGACGTTCATCAGCGAGGCCGGAATCATCCACTTCCAGCCCAAGTCCATCAACTGGTCGTAGCGGTAGCGCGGGAACGTCCAGCGGAACCAGAAATAAAGATAGAGCAGCGTCGCCGTCTTCGCGATGAAGATGAAAAGACTGACGAGGATGTAGAGCGTCGGGTAGCTCGTCATCAAGCGCCACGTGCCGGGAAAGTACCAGCCGCCGAGATAGACGCTCGTGGCGACCGCCGCGACGACGATCATCGCCGCATACTCCGCCATGAAGAAGAGCGACCAACGCATCCCCGAATATTCCGTGTGGAAACCGGCGACGAGTTCCGACTCCGCTTCGGGCAGATCGAACGGCGCGCGGTTGTTCTCCGCGATGCCGCTGATGAAGAAGATGACGAAGCCGAGCGGTTGATAGAAGAAGTACCAGATGGAGTCAAGCCCCTGCGCGCCCACGATGCCGGACAGAGAGAGCGTGCGCGCGAACATCAGCGCACCGATTAAAGACAACCCCATCGAGACTTCGTAAGAGACCATCTGCGCCGACGAGCGCAGGCCGCCCAGAAGCGCGTACTTCGAGTTGGAAGACCAGCCCGCGAGGATGATCGCCAGCACCCCGACCGAAGAGACCGAGAGCACGAACAGCAGCCCGATGTTGATGTCCGTGATGACGCCCCAATCGGGCGCGAACGGAATCACCGCGAAGACGATGAAGGCCGCGACGACCGAGATATAAGGCGCGTACTTGAAGATAAACGGGTCTGCGTTGTCGGGCGTGAGGTCTTCTTTCGTCAAGAGCTTGATGGCGTCGGCGATGGGCTGCAACAGTCCCCACGGCCCGACGCGCATCGGCCCCAGACGCGCCTGCATGAAGGCGGAAATCTTTCGCTCAAGATAACTGGCGTAAGCGGCCCAACCCGCCAGCACCGTCGCGACCAGCCCGATCTGGATGAACGGCCAGACGACGTAGTTGACCGTCTCCGGACGGAAGAACTTCAGCAACAACGTGTCTATCAAATTTGGAGGCGCGAAGAGCGCGAAAGTTTCCATCATGATTTAACGTCAATCTCGAAACTGCAATCACACGCGGCTTTCAAGTCAACCAACTCGTAGTCGTCGTCGAGCGTCCCCGAACGGTCAACGACGAGATAGGAATACCACTCGCCGACGGCAAAGGGCGGCGTGTGCCAAGTGCCGCGGTAATAGGCGTAAGGCAGACGCCCGTCAACGAGAAACGCCACGACCTTGTCCGCGTCGGGCGCGTGCGTCCCGTTCGGCGGCGCGACGCAGATGATCGCCTGCGACGACCCCAACGGCGAAAAGACCTGCATCGTGTGGCCGTGCCGCGCCATGAACTCGAACGTGAAAGGCCGCGCTTCGGCGGTCGCGCCCGTCAGGCAAGGCACGCCCAACCCGAGATCAATCTCCACCGACCCGCGACTGTCAATCACGATCCCGTAAGGCGCGAACGACTCGCGCGTCATCTTCTGGACGGGTAGGCGAATGACATTCATATGTAAGCCATGACGCGCGATAACGATGAGGGGTGACGAGACAGGTCGGAAAGTTGAAGTATCAACCTGTCACCCGTCGCACCCTACTTGCCACTGCCTTTATCTATCAATCTCGCCGAGCACGATGTCGAGCGTGCCGATGATGGCGACCACGTCGGCGATGAGATGGCCGAGGCACATCTGCCGGAGCGCCTGCAAGTTGATGAGGCACGGCGGGCGGACGCGGACGCGGTGCGGGCGGCTCGTGCCGTCGCTCACCAAGTAGCAACCGATCTCTCCCTTCGGCCCCTCAATCGAGTGATAATAATCGCCGGCGGGCGGCTTGATGATCTTCGGTATCTTGGCGTTGACTGGGCCGTCCGGCAGTTTCGTCAGAGCCTGCTGCACGATGCGGCGCGACTGTCGCATCTCTTCGAGGCGGACGAGATAGCGATCATACGTGTCGCCGTTATCGCCGACGGGCACGTCGAAATCCATATCGGCATAGGCGGCATATGGCCTGCTTTTACGGATGTCCCACGCCACGCCGGAGCCGCGCAGGGCAGGGCCGGAGAGTCCAATCGCAATCGCGTCTTCAGCCGAGATGACGCCGATGCCGACCGTGCGTCCGAGCCAGATACGATTCTCCGAGAGCAGCGTTTCATACTCGGCGAGGCGGGCCGGAAAGTTGTCAACGAACTGCTGCACGTCGCGTTCAAAGCCTTCGTAAGCGTCGTTCGGCATCCCCCCGATGCGCCACGCGTGGCAGGTGAGACGCGCGCCGAACTGTTGCTCGAAAATTTTCAGAATCTCTTCGCGCTCGCGCAAGGCCCAGAGCAGAACGGTGAACGAGCCGATGTCGAGGCCGTGCGTCGCGAGCCACAGAAGATGCGACGAGATGCGGTTGAGTTCCGTCAGGATGGTGCGGAGGTAGTGGGCGCGCGGCGGGACTTCGAGTCCCATCGCTTGCTCGACCGTCTCGACCCAGACGAGGCCGTTCGAGACAGCCGCGATGTAGTCGAGCCTATCCCAGTAGGGCGCGATCATCGGGTAGAGACGGTTCTCGGCAATCTTCTCCATCCCGCGATGGAGGTATCCGATGTCGCAATCGAGATCAATCACCGTCTCGCCGTCCAGACGTAACACGACGCGCAGCACGCCATGCGTCGAAGGGTGCTGCGGCCCCATGTTCAAAACCATTTCGGGGTTGTAGAGCAGCGTCTCTCTGGTGGTGGCGACTTCTACTTGGTGCATAACAACTCGCGAATGGTGAATCGTAAATCGTGAATAGAAATTGAATTTCCTTGAGCCTGACCGTGATTCATTCTTGCCCGCAAGCCTCTTAAAGCACGATTGACGATTTACTGTTTACGCTCCAAATTACTATTTACGCTCCAATGACAACGGCTCTCTGCCCGCGCGGAAGATTTCGCGTAGGCGGCGCTCGTCGGGCGTGGAGAGAATTTCAAGGCCGTAGGCGCGGCGCTGTTCGAGTTGCTCGCGCTGCACTTCTGTGAACTCCGGCAGGTGCTTCGTCGTCCAGTTGTTCTCCATGAACTCCAGCGGATAGTCCTTGCGAAGCGGATGCCCCTCCCAGTCTTCCGGCAACAGCAGGCGGCGCAGGTCGGGATGATTCTTAAACGGCACGCCGAAGAGATCATAGACTTCGCGCTCCATCCAGTTGGCGGCGGGCCAGACGCCGGTCACGCTCTCGACGCCATCCGTCTCGTTCGCCGCGACCTTGAGACGCACGCGCGCGTTGGCTTTAATCGAGTAAAGGTTATAGACGATCTCGAAGGGCGCATCTTCGCGTTCCGGGTAATGAACACACGTCAGGTCGGAGAGATAGTCGAACGGCGTCTCCGCGTCGCGGCGGAGCGCGTCGCAGACGGCGACGACGTTTGAGTTTTGAACGTGAATCGAGAGTTGACCGAGGAACGTAAACGCGCCGGTCAGAGCGACGCCGAACCTCTCGCGCAGGCGCGTCGCCAGCGGGTGCGCGGAAGCATCCACGGGCTTCGGGCCTTCCTCCTTTTTCTTGACGGGAGCCTTCGGCGTACCCGCATCAGTTGCGCCGCCCGCCGCTGTCGCGCCAACGGCCTTCGACGCCATCGCCGCTTTCAACGCGGCGGCCTTCGCTTTCGCCTCGGCGATCTTCGCGGCCTTTTCGAGGTCTGACTGCGAGGGGTTATTCAAGGGGTCGCCGATTGCCGGTGATTTTCCGCCCGGCGGCTCTTTCACCGTCGGTGCTGTCGCTTCGCCTGCGGCTTGCGCGCCCTCTCCTTTGGCCGCCGCAGCTTTCGCCTCACGCTTCGCCTTGGCCTCCGAGATGATGCGATCCATGCGCGCCTTCTTCTCTTCCGGTGTTTCGTCGGAAGGGGCGGCGGGGACGGTTGTGCCTGAAGTGGAACTGCCGGAAGGAGACTTGCCCGTCAACGCGGCCTGACTTTCCGGCGTGGGCGGCGTCGCATCGGCGTCTTGCGGCGACGGCAACGTGCCTGCGTCGGCCAAATCTTTGCCGGAACTCGGTGAAGTGTCGTCGGTGCGGCGAGCGCCGGAGGACGGGGACGCGTCTTTGCCCTCCGGCGTAGATACAGCGCCGTCGTCGGGAGGTGGTGCGTTGTTCGGGTCTTCGGTCATCGCATCCTACGGTTCGACTCTCAGGCAGGACTGCCTTGAAACTTGCCGCGTCCTGCGCACAAATGCTTTCGACTTGTGGGCGTAAACCTCGATGCTGTAAAGAAAAGACTAAGGCGTGACAGCAGCGTTTGTAACACGCGCTTTGCGAGGCTGTCAATAAACTTGCACGAACCCTTCGGACGCCGCGGACGGGGCTACTAAAACCGCTCGTTTTGCATCAAATGTCCGTTCAACTTGACGACCCACGAGCGGCAAAAGTATCATAGCGTGTTCGATTTGAGCGCCTGTCGCTCGCCTAGCAGAGGAATCAAAAAATGAAGCAAGGAATCCATCCCGAATATCAGGAAATCAAAGTCCAGTGCGCCTGCGGCAACGTTTTTCAGACCCGCTCGACGCGCAAGGATGAACTGCACCTCGAAATCTGTTCGGAGTGCCACCCGTTCTTCACCGGCAAGCAGAAGCTGATTGACACGGCGGGCCGCGTTGACCGCTTCAACAAGCGTTACGGCAAGACCGCGCCGACTGCCCCGGCTGAGGGCGCAGAGGCCACACAGTAATTTTCCGAAACCTGCTTGTGCCGATGTTGCACACACGTTACTCGCACTATTAGCTAAACGAACTTCGACGCCGGCGTCTGACGCGCGGCAGTCACCACTCGTGCACCCGACAAGCACGGCGGAGGCTGCCGCAGTTTTCAGAGAACGCCGGCGTCGCTGTCTTTAAACGGAGAGTCTATCCGCCCGTCTTCCAACAAGGAGCGAAACCGAACGTGAGCGCCACTGAAAAAGATTTGATCGTCGGCGGCCAAGCCGTCATCGAGGGAGTGATGATGCGCACGCCCAACGCCTACGCCATCGCCGTCCGGCGGGCCGACGGCACAGTCACGCACACGGGCGCGGCCATCCCGAAGCTGAGCGACAAATACCCCATAGTTAAGCTGCCCGTGCTGCGCGGCGGCGCTGTGCTCATCCAGTCTATGGCGCTCGGCATCAAGGCGCTCAACTACTCGGCCAACGAAGCCTTCGCCGACGCCAAAGAGGCAGAAGAGTCCGAGGCGGTGCTCTCATCCGCCGTCATCGCGGGCGAAGGCGACTTCGCGGGCATCACGGGCGCGACGCCGGGGCTGATTCCCATCCCGACCCGTCAAGACCCGCAGGACGAATTGAAGAAGAGCACTTCGGCGGCAGCCGGTTCAATCGTCATCGCGCTTTTCTTCAACGTCCTGCTGTTCGTCGTCGCGCCGCTCGTCTTGAC
>JBAVPI010000197.1:0-3271 GCA_049692915.1 Pyrinomonadaceae bacterium | reverse complement strand
GTGCAAACCCTCTGCCTCGACGAAGACCCGACACCCGTCGCGCCCGCACGCGCAGGAGACAGGCACGCGCCCGCGCCGACGGGCGAGAATCTGGCATACGTCGTCTATACGTCAGGCTCGACGGGACGGCCCAAAGGCGTGGCGGTGCGCCATGAAAGCCTGTGCAACTACGTCGGCGCGCTGGCGTCAAGGCTCGAACTGAGCCGGGAAGAGGTTTATCTGCACACGGCGTCGGTCTCCTTCTCGGCGTCGGCGCGGCAGTTGTTCGTGCCGCTCGCGTGCGGGGCGCGCGTCGTCGTGGCGTCAACCGTCGAGCGCAAAGACCCGCTCGCGCTGGCCGCGATTTTTCGTCGTCACCTGATTACCGTCTGGGACACCGTGCCAACGTTTCTCTCCACCTTTAACGAAACGCTCGCGCGCCAAGACGACCTGCGGCGCGAACTGCCGCGCTCGATTCTGGTGACGGGTGAAACGCTGCCGCCCGAAGTTGTCGCGAAGTGGCTCGTGCGAGCGCCTGCGTGCGGGGCGCGCGTCGTCAATCTCTACGGTCAATCGGAGACGACCGGAACAGTGATTATCAATTCGCTGAACGAGCCGCCGACGGGTCGGGCCGCGACGCCCATCGGACGGCTGCTTCCCAACACGCAGGCACTCCTGCTCGACGCGCATCTGCGGCCCGTGCCGGCGGGCATGGTCGGCGACCTTTACCTGAGCGGCGCGAGTCTGGCGCGCGGGTATCTGGATGCGGGCCTGACGGCTGAGCGGTTCATCCCAGACCCCTTCGGCGAAAGAGCGGGCGGCAGACTCTATCGAACCGGCGACCTCGCAACCTATCTGCCCGACGGTAGGCTCGACTTCATCAGCCGGAGCGACGATCAGGTGCAGATTCGCGGCATGCGCGTGCAACTCAAGGAGGTCGAGTCGGTGCTGGGGCGGCACGAGGACGTGCGGCAGGCGCTCGTCTTGGCCCGCGACGACGAGCGCGGCGACCGGCGTTTGGTGGCCTACGTCGTGCCGCGTCCTGAGAGAGCGCCCGCGCCCGCCAGACTCCGCGAGTTCTTGAAGGAGAGCCTGCCCGACTACATGATGCCGTCTGCCTTCGTCATGCTCGACGCGCTGCCGCTGACAGTGACGGGGAAGATTGACCGCCTCATGCTGCCCGCGCCCGACGACGCGCGCCCCGCGCAGGAGGATGCTTATCTTGCCCCGCGCACGCCGCTTGAAATTGTAGTCGCGGAAGTGTGGGCCGAAGTGCTCAGACTCGAACAGGTCGGCGTCGGCGATAATTTCTTCGATCTCGGCGGCCACTCGATGCTCGTCACGCAAGTGCTCGTCCGTCTCCGCGACCTGCTCGGCGTAGAACTCTCCCTGCAACTTTTCTTTGAGTCTCCGACCGTGGAGCAGCTTGCCGTCACCCTCCTGCGGCACGCGGAGCAGCCGGAGCGGGTCGAGAAGACTGCCGAGCTGCTGCTCGCCGTCGCGGAACTGCCCGATGAGGACGCACAGACGATGCTCTCCCATTCATCGCACGACGGCGAAAGTAACTTCAACTTCTAGCGCGGCGAGTCAACGCTCCGCCCGAAGCCACCTTGTAGCGACCACAGCTTAACCCCGATCAAGTTCACCTATCACAACACGAGCGAAGTTCACCTTGACGCAACACGAGCGGTTGTAGCTCTATGAGCCGTCCACGACGCCCGAATCTACGCCTGTCAGCCGGGAAGCGCTCGCTCGTCGAACGTCTGCTCGCCGCACAGGGCCACCACATCTCGCCCGCCGGGCGCATACCTCGCCGGAGCGAAAATATCCCTGTGCCTCTCTCTTTCGCACAGCAGCGGTTGTGGTTTCTCGATCAGTGGTCGCCCGGCTCTGCGACCTACAACTCCGGGGGTGTGCTCCAACTCGCGGGGCCACTCGATGTCTGCGCGCTCGCGCAGTCCGTCAGCGAGATCGTGCGGCGGCACGAAGCTCTCCGCACCGACTTCGACCTCGTTGACGGCCTGCCCGTGCAGATTATCAACCCGCACGCGCCCGTACCCCTCCCGCTGAGCGACCTGTCATGCCTGCCGGAACGGAAGCGCCGCGCGCAGGCAAAACGCCTGACAGCCGCCGAAGCGCGTCGCCCCTTCGACCTCTCCACAGGCCCGTTGTTGCGCGTCCATCTGCTGCGGCTGAGCGCATCCGAACACGTCTGCCTGCTGCTGATGCACCACACTGTCTCAGACGGCTGGTCAATCAGTGTGCTGTTGCGCGAACTCGGTGCGCTGTACGAGGCGTTCCGCGCGGGGCGGCCTGCGCCGCTCGCCGAGCTTCCCGTGCAATACGCGGACTTCGCTCTCTGGCAGCGGGCGCGTCTGGACGGCGAACTACTACAGCCCGCGCTCGACTTCTGGAAGCAACGCCTCGACCCGAACGCCGCTCCGCTGGAACTGCCGACCGATTATCCGCGTCCGCCCGTCCAGACCTTCAATGGCGCGCTTCACGCCTTCGCGTTGGAGAGTGATCTGACGGGTGCGCTCAAAAAGTTGGCCCGTGCCGAAGGAGCGACGCCCTTCATGGTCTTGCTCACGGCCTTCAAGGTGCTGCTTCACAGGTACACGGGGCAGACCGACATCAGCGTCGGCTCGCCCGTCGCCGGACGGCACCAACTCGAAACCGAACCCCTCATCGGCTGCTTCGTCAACACGTTGGTATTGCGCACGAGTCTGGTCGGCGACCCGTCTTTTCAGGAGATTCTTGCCCGCGTCCGCCAGACCAGCCTCGACGCCTTCGCCCATGCGGAGTTGCCCTACGAACGCTTGATCGAGGAGTTGCAGCCGCAGCGCGGCCTCAGCCGTAACCCTCTCTTTCAAGTCATGCTTGTGCTGCGACCATCTCCGCCAACCGGATTCGGACTCGCCGGTCTCGATGTGACGCCGCAAGATTTGGACAGCGGCACTTCGAGATTCGAGCTGACGCTTTTTCTGACCGAGGCAAGCGATAGACTGCTCTGCTCGCTTGAGTACAACACAGACCTTTTCGCCTCCTCTTTTATGGCTCGACTGTCGGCCCACTTTGCATGCCTGCTCAAAGATGCGGTTGAGCATCCGACAAAGCGAGTGAGTGAGTTGGAGTTGTTAACCGACGCCGAACAACACGCCCTCCTCTTCGAGTTCAACGACACGTCCCCCTCCACCCCTCCCGCGCCCTTGCTCGCCTGCCTCCGCACTCACCTTCACGCCCGGCCCGACGCCGTCGCCCTCGCCTGCGGCGATGCTCAACTGACGCGCGC
>JBAVPI010000196.1:0-4144 GCA_049692915.1 Pyrinomonadaceae bacterium | reverse complement strand
CGAATACGTCGTGCAGCAAATTCTCGAAAGTCCCGATTCGTTCAAGCTCGGCGGCGTTAACCAGACCGTCACGGTGCTGTTCGCGGACATCCGTGGCTTTACGCGCATCTCCGAACACGCGCCGCCGGAGCAGGTCGTGCGACTTCTGAACCGTCATTTCTCGGCGATGTCGGAAATCATCTTCGCGCGCGGCGGGACGCTCGACAAATATCTCGGCGACGGTTTGATGGCACTCTTCGGCGCGCCGCAGGCTTCGCCCGACGACGCCTGCAACGCCGTCTCCGCGGCGGTCGAGATGCAGCGCGAGATGGAGATCATCAACGAGGGGCTGAGCGCGGAGAATCTCGGCGAGATACACATCGGCGTCGGCCTCCACACGGGCGTGGCGACGGTCGGCTACATCGGGTCGGAGCGACGCTCGGAATACACGGCCATCGGCGACACGGTCAACCTCGCGTCGCGCCTTGAGGCGAACGCCTTGCCCGGTCAGATTCTGTTGAGCGAAGCGACCGCGAGCGCCGCCGCCTCCACGGGATGCAGGTTCAGCCCGCGCCCGCCGATTACGGTCAAGAATCGCGTGCAGCCCGTCCCCATCTTTGAAGTAGATTGGCGTGAGAAAGGTTCGGCGAGTGCGAAAGGATGAAAGGCACGGCGAGGGAAATCAGTGGTCGGGCGTCGGCAGAGAAAGCCCTGCGATTTTCTTCCGACGCCCGCCCCGCCGTTCCTTAACTTAACTCTTATGTCTTCACGATCATTCATGCGAAGGACGCGTTCACTCATCAGCCTCGCGGGGTTGCGCGATCTCGTCTCGGACTCGATGGCGATTGACCTCGGCTCGACTTCGATCATCATCGCCGTGCGCGGGCGCGGCATCGTCTTCGACGAACCGGCAATCGTGGCCGTTAATAAAGTGTCGGGCGAGATCGTCGCCTACGGGCGCGAGGCGCACGACATGCAGGGGCGCGAGGCCCGCGACGTGACGCTCATCGCGCCGCTCGTTGACGGCGTCGTCGCAGACTTCGAGCGCACGCAGAAGATGCTCGAACACTTCGTCCTCGCCGCCAGAAGCGGCATCTCGCATTTCAGCCGCCGCGCCGTGATGAGCGTTTTGTCGGGCGTCACGCAGGTCGAGCAGCGCGCGCTGTTGATGGCCGCCGAAAGCGCGCACATCGGGCGCGTCTATATGGTTGAAGAGGGACTGGCGGCGGCGCTCGGCGCGGGCGTTTCCATCGAAGACAAAAAAGCTTCGGCGGTGGTGGACATCGGCGGCGGGACGACGAACGTGGCGGTCGTCGCGCGCGGCTCAATCGTCTATGCGCGGGCCGAGAGGCTCGGCAGCATAGACATAGACGAGGCCATCGTTGACCGCATGCGTCGTCATCACGGCTTGATTATCGGCGCGCCGACCGCCGAACGCCTCAAGATCGAACTCGGCTCGGCGATTGAGCCGACAGACCCCTCGCGCTCGCTGAACATCAAGGGCCGCGACGTGACGAGCGGCACGCCGCAGGCCGCCGACGTGACGAGCGAAGAGGTCTGCATCGCCACGGAGCCGGTCGTGCTAAGGTTGGCGCGCATCGTCAATCGCGCGCTCGCAGACCTTCAACCGGAAGTCGCCGCGGACATCTACGACCGGGGCATCATCCTGACGGGCGGCGGCGCGCTCCTCGACGGCATGGCTGACTTTCTCCACCGCGAGACTCGTCTCGCAACACGCGTCGCCCCTGAGCCGCGCCACGCCATCGTCAACGGCCTCTCTCAACTCTTCGACGAACCGCTGCTCCTGCGCCGCGTCGCACGCAACGAACAGTCGGCGCTGCTCGACGCCGAAGCGGAAGCGACCTGAGAAGTCAATGACGAGTGACAGGCGACGTGCGATGAGCAAAAAGCTTCTTAACCGTCAGCCGTTTCAAAAGCTTCTCATCTGTTACCCGTCATCCGTCGCCCGGTCAACGTGTTTATGAAGCTTCTCGAATTTTTCCGAAGGCAGATACAGGTCGCGCGTGTGGCGGGCATCCCCGTGCGAATTGATTATCGCTGGTTCGCCGTCTTCGCCCTGAGCGCGTGGGTCATCGCGGCGAGCTTCGAGCGTGGAACTTCGACGACGCGCGGCGTACATGTCAACGCATTGGCGGCTTGGGTAATCGGCGTGGCGACGACGCTCGGCCTCTTTCTCTCCATCTTCGGCCACGAGCTTTCGCACGCGCTCGTCGCGCGCATGGAGGGCATCGAGATTGAAGAGATCGTCCTGCATCCGTTCGGCGGGCTGACTCGTCTGCGACGCGAGCCGGACAATCCGCGCGCGGAGTTTCGCATCGCCATCGCCGGGCCTTCGTCGAGCTTCGTGCTTTCGGTCGTCTCTTTCGCGCTGATGAAAGCGCTTGAGATGGTCGGCTTCAGGACAATCGCCGCGGGGTTCTTCATCATCGGTTTCTGGAATCTGCTGATCGCCATCTCGAACCTTTTGCCCGGCTATCCACTCGACGGCGGGCGCGTGCTGCGCGCGTTTTTGTGGGGACGGACTGGACGGCTCGACGAAGCGACGAAGACGGCGAGCCTCGGCGGTCAACTCATCGCCAGTTCGCTGATCGCGTTCGGCGTCTATATTTACTGGAAGACCGGCGACACGTTTATGGGTCTGTGGTCGGTGCTCGTCGGCCTCTTTCTGTGGGACGCGGCGAGCGCGCTCGGCGGGCGGGGCGGCAGGAGACAGATGCGCACGGCGGGCGACGCGATGAGCAAGCCCGTGTCAATCGAGCCGGACACGCTCGTCAGCTATTTTGTTGACCATGTGCTGCCCGCGCATCAACAGTCGGCCATCGCGGTCGCGCACGACGAACGGCTGCACGGCATCCTGACGCTTGCGGACTTGAAACGACTGCCGCGCGAAAGCTGGCATCTCACGCGCGTCTCCGACGTGATGCGCCCCGTCGGGCCGGAGCTTTTCGTTGACCCCTCGACGCCGCTCCCGCGCGCCGAAAAAATGCTGACCGAAAACGGCGCGGGCGCGCTCGCCGTCATCAACAACGCGGGCGAACTCGTAGGCTTCCTGCTGCGCGGCCAACTCAAGCGCCGCGTCAAAGCCTGAACGCGTAATTCGAGCATCGAGACGCCCCGTCTGTCAGCATCGAGACGCCACGTCGTCATGCGTCTTCGTCCACACGATTCGCCGCGATGCGCCGCAACCTGTCTTCACGACTCAACTTCGGTTCGTTGTACCCGCGCTCGCCGAACGGTTGCAGCTTCTCCAACCACAAATCTTCGAGCAGCGACAACTCTCTACGGTAATCGCCCTCCGAGCCTTCGCGCGCGTTGAGTTGATCCAGAATCTCGAACGCGAAATTATCGCCGCCGTGTTCGTTCCAGTCGGCCTGCAATCGCTTATTCGGATGACCGTTGCCCGCCAGTTGAGACCTGTGACGGTTAATGATGGCGTTCAAATTAACGCTGACGCCGAGAAACACGCGTTCGTTCGTCATGTTCCGAATCGCAAACACGCCCATCGGCCTCTCGGCCAGCCGGTACTCTTCCTTGAGCCGCTTCTTATCTACCTCAGGCATTAGTTCTTTACTCCGAATGATTGCCGCCGGGTAATTGTCGGCAAACCATTTTGTTGACCCTTGACTGATTAAATGTCACTTCGAGTCGGGCTTGCCGTTTTTGCGTGCAGAGCGTTTGCGGTCGCTCGTGCGCACGCCACCGGCCAACTCGTACTCGCTACTGTTTCTACCGTAAGTCGCCGCGACGCCTGCCAGCATCCGCCCGTTCAGATCGTTGACGGACTTTTCTTCCGCCTGCAAACCGTTCAAGTCGTCGTCCAACTCCGACAGCTTCCGATTGTAAGTGTCGAGCCGCGAGCGCAAGCTTGTGGTCTTCGCTTCGAGATTGGCGACGGACAAATCCTTGCCCATATCGAGCGTCGGGCTAATGGCCTTCAAACCGTTCAGACGCGCGTTCGCCTGTTCAAGTATTCTGGAATTGCGTTTTTTGCGTCCCATGTGCTGGAACCTCCTTTGTTGTGTGCGGACGTGAGAAAAAAGGAAGCGAGGCCGACGGCGCGCAGTATATCCAACTCACCCAAAAGTGCAAGCATTTTCTTCAACGCCCACGCCGCACCCCGCGCCGACACATCACACGCGCACGC
>JBAVPI010000195.1:0-4063 GCA_049692915.1 Pyrinomonadaceae bacterium | reverse complement strand
GTTGCCGCTCGCTCGACATCGCGCCGATGTCCGTCCCTTCGCGCGTGCCGACGTTCTGCGTGAGAGCTTTCGTCCGCTCGACGACACGCGTGATGAAATCATCGGCGACGCGCTCGTGCACGTAGCAGCGTTCGACCGAGGCGCACGCCTGTCCCGCGTTGGCGAATGCGCCCCACACGGCGGCTTCGGCAGCCGACGCGATGTCTGCGTCTTCCAGAACGATCATCGGGTCTTTGCCGCCGAGTTCGAGCACGACTGGCATCAGCCTGTGTGCCGCCGCCTCCGCGACGCGTCTGCCCGTCGCGACGCTGCCCGTGAACATGATCTTGTCCACGCCCGCTTCGACCAGACTTTGACCCGTCGTGCCGTCGCCCGTCACGATTTCGAGAACGCCCGCGGCGAGTCCTGCGCGCGCGAACACGTCGCCGATCTTCAATGCGACGAGCGGCGTCAACTCGCTCGGCTTCAAGACGACGCTGTTTCCCGCCATCAGCGCCATCACGACCTCGCCGAGCGGAATCGCCCACGGAAAATTCCACGGCGAGATAATCCCGATCACGCCCATCGGCCTGTAAACGATGCGCGATGTGCGGCCCATCAACGCGTAGAGGCCGATGTCGAGTCGCTCCGGCTTCAACATCCGCGCGGCTGTCTTGGCGAAATAACGCATCAGGTCGAGCGTCGGCGTCAACTCCATCGAGACGGCTTCGACGACGGGCTTACCCGTCTCGCGTGAAATCAGTTCGGCGATCTCGTCCATCTCGCGCAGCACGATTTCACGCGCACGCATCACCACCTCCCCGCGTTCGCGGAAAGAGAGAGCGCCCCACCTCTTCTGCGCCGCACGCGCGCGCGAGACGGCGGCTGCCACTTCATCCATCGTGCGAACGGGCACGCGTCCCAACTCTTCGCCCGTCGCCGGATCGCGCGAGATGATTTCGCGCGGCGTGTCAGCCGGCGTGTCTGCGGGTTGCGCTTGAGAGACTTGGGTTGCCATCGTTTGATTACCTCGTGGCTGCGATTATCGCGCGAAAGCGTAAAGGTTGAAAGCCTCGCGGCGTCGCTCCACGTTCATCGGCCCCGACGCGCATTTCTGCGCCGTCGCCTTTGTCGGCTACAATATCGAAAGGGGCGCGACCACTTTCAAGTCGGCCAACACAATCCGAATGGAGAGACACTGGAATGCCACGACCGCAGCTTGCGCAGTTCATGCAGCGCATGGAGCCGAACTCCGTCGCCATCCTGCCGGGCGCGCGCGAAACGACGCGCTCGAACGACACGGAATACCGCTATCGTCAGGACTCGGATTTTTACTATCTCACGGGCTTCAACGAGCCGGACTCAATCGCCGTCATCGCGCCCGGCAGAGCGTCGGGGAGCTACACGCTCTTCGTCCGCCCGCGCGACCCTGAGAAAGAGACGTGGACGGGCCGTCGCTCCGGCGTCGAGGGCGCGAAGGAAAAACACGGGGCGGACGAAGCCTTCGCCGTCGAAGAGTTTCCCGAAAAGCTGCTCGACCTCATCGGCGGCGCGCAACAACTCTACTACCGCATCGGCAGCGGCAATCCTGATTTGGACGATACGGTCGTCAGGCAAATCTCGCGCATGCGGATGATGGGACGACGCGGCATCAGCGCGCCGCGCGCCATCATTGACCCCGGCGCGATTATCCACGAGATGCGCCTCTTCAAGACCGAAGACGAGATCGCTCTCATGCAACGCGCCGCGGACATCGCCGCCGAAGCGCACGCCGAAGCGATGAAGTTCGCGCGTCCCGGCATGAAAGAGTACGAGGTCGAGGCGCTCATCGAATACCACTTCCGCAAAAACGGAGCGGCTGCCCCGGCCTATTCATCCATCGTCGGCGGCGGCGCAAACGCGACCGTTCTTCACTACATCAACAACGACGCGACGCTTCGCGAAGGCGACCTCCTGCTCGTTGACGCGGGCGCTGAATATGAGGGCTACGCCTCAGACATCACGCGCACCTTCCCCATCGGCGGGCGCTTCACCCAGCCCCAGCGCGAAATTTATGAACTCGTGCTCGAAGCGCAAACTGTCTGCACGGAGATGATTCGCCCCGGCGTGACGATGGAAGAGATGCACACGCGCTCCGTGGAAATTCTGACCGAAGGCATGGTGCGCCTCGGACTGCTCGAAGGCGACCCGGCGAAACTCATCGAGGAAGAGAAGTATAAGAAGTTCTACATGCACCGCCTCGGCCACTACCTCGGCATGGACGTGCACGACGTAGGACGCTACCACGACGACAGCGGGCCGCGCGCGGTCGCAGCCGGCATCGTAATGACGGTCGAGCCGGGCCTCTACATCAGTGAGGACGCCGCGGACGTGCCCGACAAGTATCGCGGCATCGGCATCCGCATCGAAGACGACGTGCTCGTCACCCCTGACGGCTACCGCGTGCTCACGGACAAAGCGCCGAAGCAGATCGAAGAGATCGAAGAGCTAACGGCGCGTTAGAAAGAGCCAACGGCGCGTTAGAAGATTGTCGTTGAAAAAGTTGAAGCGGCGCGTGCTCTTTATCTGAGTACGCGCCGCTTTCGTTTTCGTCTCCGGCCTGCGCCTTTGGCATTCGCCTCCGGCCTGCGCCTTTGGCATTCGCCTCCGGCCTTTCGCCGCCTACTCGAAGCCTTCCCTCAACTCCGCCGCAATCTCTTTCGCGATTTCGCGCGCGCGTTCCACTTCGTCCGTGCCGAGCGAAACCGCGCCGACGACGGCGTGGCCTCCGCCGCCGTAGCGCTCGCAGATCGAGGCGATGTTGTGGCGGCGCGGGCGCGGGCTGAAAGGGTTCGAGCCGACGGAGATTTTCGTGCGCTTCGGAGCACGTAAGACGGCCACCGAGTAAGTCGTTTCCGGATGGATGTAGTAGGGGATGAACTTGTTGAAGCCTTCGAGTTTCTCGTCCACGAGGTCGAAGGAGACGACGCCGCGCGAGTAAGACGCCTTGCGGCGAATGGCTTCGACCGTCTCGCGATGGCGTTCGAGGATGGGACGGAAACGACTCTGCACCTCTTCGCTCGTCGCCACTTCGTCGAGCGTGTGCGCGGTCAGTTGGCGAATGACGTGCTCGATAAAATCGTCTTCGGGAACGTTCTCGATAACCTGCATGAGTTGGAGCGCAGGCTCTTTGAGTTCGACGGGCTGCGCGGCGGATTCGTAGAACGCGCCGTCAATCGTGTGCGCCCACGCGACGAGCGAATCGAGCGCCGGGTCGCGAAAGCCGAATCGCTCATCAGCCACGCGCGCGATGAATTCGGTGCAGGACTTGCTGTCTGCGTCCCAGAACTTTTGACCGCTCCGGTCGGCGCGAAAGTGTGCTTCGTCCGCGGGCGTGAGGAACGCCGACTGGTGATGGTCGAACCACCACGTCAGACGCGCCGACGGGCTGTACTTGAAATCCACGATGGCGTTCTCGTCGCCGTCGAACATCTCTTCGTCGAAGAGGTCGCCGGGACGGTGAAGCAGTCCGGCGTAACTGATTTCAGCGCCCGAATGAACGTGCGACTGATAGAAGCGCGTAAAGATTGCGGCGGAGGCCACGCCGTCGAAGCAGTGGCCGTGGTAGAGAAGGCGAAGTTTCATCAGTGCCCATCAGCGAAGAAAAGGTGTGTCGAAAAAGCAGGTCATCATAGCAGGGGCGTCATGCAAAAGGAAAAAGCAAAGAAGAAAACGGGCGCTCCGTCTCCTTCCGGCGGGCAGGCGGGCGACAATGGAGAACGGTGACGGCGCGACTATCCGAGCGTGCGTCGTCAGCGTGAGACGCAAAACGACATTCACATTTCACACGCGACGAATGAAGAAATTTAGGGGAATAGCGTGCGGCTGGATTGAAGTTAAGCCGGATACGAAAACAGAGACGGCGGCGGGGCTGCTGCCGTTGTCGCCCCGCCCCGACGCTTGACCTTCAGGGCTTGCTGCTCGCCGGTTTGATCTCGCACGGCTCGACGGCGCTCTGCTCGGCGAGGCCCAGTTTCTCGCGGATGAATCCTTCGACATCCTTCTCGATCAACTCGCCGCCGACGACCCACGGCTTTTCCACGAG
>JBAVPI010000194.1:0-2253 GCA_049692915.1 Pyrinomonadaceae bacterium | reverse complement strand
GGTCAACCTACTCGCGCAATCTGATGGAGCAGCTACCCTGCCCGGCCCGCTCACACTCGAAGCGATGAAGAGATTCTACGCTTCAGACCTCTATGCGTTGAGAGGTGTCTCCGAAGTGTGGAGACAGTCGTTTCGTCTCACTGGAAAAGATGCGGAAGGCGAACGGCCAGCGACGAACCGAGTTTCACCTGATGCGACTCACCGGCCAGACGCTGGCTGAGATACGTGCGTGGCCGTTTGAGGAGTACAACTCTTTCGTGGACGAGATGAGCGAGTATCAGGAGGAACTTAACAAGGCTTTCTCCGTGAAGTAAACATGTCGAGCGCAACATACGAATTAGCGATACTTTTGAGCCTACGCGATGCTGCATCGGGTAGGCTTGATCGCTTTGCGGATAAGTTGCGCGCGACGGGTAAAGAAGGACGCAAAGCCCTTCAAGATTTTGAAGAGGTGCGTAAGTCAATCGGGCGTGATCTGGCGATTGGCAGCATCGGTCTGGGCACGCTCGCTCTGATGAAGAGAGGAACGGATCAGGCCGGAGACTTTCAGGCGGCGGTAACAGACTTGCGCATGTCGGTCGCACAGTTGGGCAAGGACGGCGAGACGGACGTGGCCGCGCTCAACACTCAAATGCATCGCTTCGAGCAGTTAGGTGTGCGCCTCGGCAATTCCCTGCCCGGCTCGACGCAGGACTTTCTGGAGATGTTCAGCACGCTAAAACAGGGTGGGCTGGATACGGAAGCGATTCTCAACGGCGCAGGCGAGGCAGCGGCATATCTAGCTGTGGTGATGAAAGAGCAGCCGAAGCTGCTGGCCGAGCCTTACGCTCAGTTCGGCAAACAATTCCAACTCAAGCCGGAAGACTATGCCAAATCAGCAGACCTCTTCGCACGCGCGTACCGCGCGACAGGTCTGCGCGCCGAAGATTTAATCGAAGGCTCGAAGTTCTTTCAGTTGCGCGCGGGCGCTCCTCTCGGCTTAAAGAATATGCAGGGCGCGGAGACCGGCGTGCAGTTGATGGCCGCGCTGAAGAGTTATGGACTGGAAGGCGGCGTCGGCGGTCGAGAGGCGGCGACGTTCTTCAGCCACATGGCGACGCACAAGGATGCTCTCCAAAAAGTCAAAAAAGATTTTGGCGTCGATCTGCAAATCTTCGATAAGAAGGGGAATTTTCTCGGCATTGATAACGTCTTCAAGCAGATGGAAAAACTGCGTGGATTGAAGACGCAGCAGCAAATTCAGGCGTTCAAAGAGTTAGGTGGCGAGGAAGGTGCTGGCGTCGGCAACATCTTCATGCAGATGGGCGCGAAGGGATGGCAGGAGACCGGCGAGAAGATGCAGAAGGTGCCGCCCCTACAAGAGCAGATCAATGAATCGCTGAAGACCTACAACGCGAAGATGGAGTCGTTGTCGGGCACTCTCGATAACCTGAAGGTGACTGCATTTACGCCGATGATCGCGCCACTCTCTACCGTCGCGGACAAAGCCAACAGCGCGGTCGGTGCGATTCAGGAATTCAGTGCGACCCATCCGGCGTTGACCAGCACGATTACTTATCTCGTTGCGGCAGGCGCGGCAACGATGACGCTCTACAGTGGGATCAAGATGTTGCAGACGGGCTGGCGGCTCTGGCGCATGGCATCGGCCATCGGAGCAAAGGCGGCAGGTGAAGAGTTGGCTGGCGTCGGCCTGCGCGCCGCAGGGTTGAGGGGCACGCTTGCCTCCCTGAGCAAGCCGATTCAGATCACGCTACTCCTCGCCACAATCGGTTTCACTATTGCTGAGATTCTTGAGTTGAAGCATTGGGTTGAAGAAAAGGAAAAGGCAGAACAGAAACTCAATCAGGTGTCGAAGGAGGGTGATAAAGCAACTGACCGGATGGTCGAAAGCTTTAAGCAAATTAATCAACCTGTCCCGCAGGAAGAATGGAAGCGTCTCGCCAGCACTTCCCTGTCTCTTCTGAACAAAGATCGTGAATTGGAATACGGTGTCTCGCCGGATCGGGAGCCGCTCGTGCATCGGCTGTACATGATGGGAACCAACCCTTTCCGGCAACTCCCTTCCGATATTTATAAGAGTGTTTTTGAAGGTCAAGAAACGACATATAAACCTCGCATAGAGGCGTTGAGATCGCAGGGGTTGAATCAACACGGCGCGATAGTCAGAGTCGGAGAGGAAGAGGCAGGCGCGAAGTTCCTACGTGAGCGAGCGGGCGACCTGAAAATTCCGCAGGTTATGTCTGAGTTCCGTTC
>JBAVPI010000193.1:0-2229 GCA_049692915.1 Pyrinomonadaceae bacterium | reverse complement strand
GGCTGCGCGCACGCTCGCCGCGAAAGTCGCCGACGCGCAACGCGCTCGAAGTGTTGACCACGCCGTCGTCAATCAGGCGCGAGAGCGTGTAGGCGGCGCGGAATGAGAAGCCCGCGCCTCCCGCGCTACGCGTGAAGCGTCGGCGCAGTTCGAGCGTGAGGCCGTGATAAAAGCTGTTGCCTGCGGAGACGAGTTGCTCGACCTGTGTGCGCGTCGGGTCGGGCCGTAAATTCTGGAGCGCCGCGAGCGCCACTTCGAGCGCCGTCGTCGAACTGATGCTGTTGAGATTGAAGATGGAGACGGGGATGCCGAACTCGTTGACGCGTCCGATTGCTTCCGTGTTTCCGGCAACAGTGGGGACGCCCGTGAAGCGCACGAGTTCGCCCGCCGTCGAGGTGTCGTAGAGCGGGCGCGCGCCGCCTGCGTTGCGGAAGTTATTGAAGTCGCGCGACAACAAATATTCCGAAAAATCTTTGAAGCCACGCGGAAGCACGGGAGCGTTCGCGTTAAATTCCCGCCAGAGATGAATGCCGCGGTTGAAAGTGTAATTGGCCTCGAAGACGAACCTGCCGCCGAGTTGACGCTCGAAGCCCGCGTCGGCCTGATAGCTTTCGGGGATGCGCAGGTGCGGGTCGAGACGGCGCGAGAAATTCGTGAGGCGTGCGCCGAACTCGTTGACGAGCGGCGAGTCGGGGTTGAGAGGTACGGGGAAACGAAGGTTCGCGGCGATGAAAGGTCGGCGCTCCACGACGGGGAGATGATCCGTGTCGAACTCTACGAGTTGTTTGCCGAGCGCGAAGTCGTCCAGGGTGCGCAGCAGTGCGCGGTTGTAGAAAATGCCAGCGCCGAAGCGCAGCACGGTCTTGCCCGTGCCGAAGGGGTCGTAGGCCAGAGCGACGCGCGGCGCGACGTTGTTCCTGTCTCGCAAAATCGTCTCGTTCTCGTAGCGCACGCCGAAGCTGAGCGTGAGATTCGTTCGCGGACGCCACTCGTCCTGCGCGAAGATGCCGGAGTAGTAATTCTTTTGCGCCGAGCCGTTGTTGAAGCGTTGGCTGAAGCGCGAGGGCGTGGCGGCCAGAAAGTCGCCCGCGCTGGTGAAGCTGTACGTGCCGGTGATGTCCGAGAGGTCTATGAAGGTCGAGCGGATGCGTTGGAAGTCGCCGCCGATTTTCAGCGTGTGCGCGCCGACAACGACGGTCAGCGAATCCTGTATTTGAATGCGCGTCTCGCGGCGGTCGCTCGCGCCGCTGTTGGACGAACCGGCGACGAGCGTGCCGGAGCGGTCGAGCGAATCTTCATTGCTCAGAGGATCGTTGATCGTAATCAGCACGACGGGGCTGTCGCCCCTTCTCGACTCAAGGGCGGGGCGCAGACGCGAAACTTGCGCGCGCAGTTGATTGACGAGCGTGGGCGAGAAGACGAAGTTGTCCGTATAGGCGAGCGCCTCCGTGTTGCGCGTGCGGCCCTGCAAACTTTCGGCGAGACGAAGACCGCCGCCGAACTGTCGCAAATTCCTGAGCCGCCCGAACTGCAACAGGAACGAGCCGTTGTGCATCTCGCCGTACTGATGATCGAGCCGCGTGGTGAACGTGTGCGCGCGCAGAGGCGTGCTGACGCGTTCGACGAAGGGCGCGAGTTCGGCGGGCGAGTTCGGCGCGGTGGCCGACGCCTCAAAGCGTCGCCCCGCGAGAGTGGTCGGCGACGGCAGAGAAAAACGCGCGCTCTGTTCAACCGGCACGAGCGCGTCAATCAGCGCCGTGTCGAGCGATGTTTGATACTCGTAAGCGGTGAAGAAAAACGTGCGCGCCCCGCCGTCTTGATTGTGCGGCGCGAAGCGCGGGAGACGGAGAGGGCCGCCAAACGTGAAGCCCGGATCGTGCTCCTGAAAAGGCAGACGTTTGAGGCCGCGTCGGTTGTTGTTCCAACTGTTCGCATTGAGGCTTTCGTCGCGGAAGAAGTCGAAGAAGCGTCCGTGTAAATCGTTCGAGCCGCCGCGCGTCCGCACGTTTATGCGCCCGCCCGAAGCGCGCCCGTACTCCGCCGAAAATTGATTCGTGATGACCTGCACCTCGGCAATCGCTTCGAGCGAGGGCTGAAAGCGTTCGCGCGCGGCGCGGTCGTCGTTGTTGTCGAGGCCATCTACGGTAATGTTGTTCGAGTAGGCCGCGCCGCCCGCGAGCGCGAATGTACCGGCCTCTTCGGGCGTGGTCGCCGCCCTCTCCGCAAAGC
>JBAVPI010000192.1:0-3866 GCA_049692915.1 Pyrinomonadaceae bacterium | reverse complement strand
GGGCCGCGCCGTGCAGTGGCGCGCGACGCTCCCGCTCCAGATGGACGAGTGGGCCGAGGCCATCCCGTTCAAGGAGACGCGCGGTTACGTGCAGGCCGTCATCCGCAACACACTGCAATACCGTCGCCTCTATGACGAAGGGGGAAAGTTCCGCGCGGAGGTCGGCAGCCGTGCCGTGCGTCCCGCGAACGGCAATGCGCCGCCGTCGCAGACGCCGGACGGGCGTGTGCGACCTCGCCGCGCGTCGGGCGCGGGGGAAGAGGAGTAAGAGAATGAAGACGAAAAGAAGCGAAGCAGCGACGACGATGACGTGCTCCGCCGTACGCCTGCTGGCACTTTGCCTGACGCTTTCGCTGTGCGCGGCGTTTGCCGCCCCGGCCAGAACATCTCAGAAGACGAAGACCTCTCCGGCGGCAAAGACCACCAAGGCGACGGCATCGTCCGCTTCGACGAGGACGCTTGCCATCAGCACGCAGCCCGATGCGGTTGTCTGGGTGGACGAGGTGCGGCGCGGCACTTCGGACGCGGGCGGAAAATTATCGCTCGCCGTCTCGCCGGGACGCCACTCTCTGCGCGTGCGCGCTCAAGGTTTCGGCGAGCGCACTCTTGCGATTCTTCCGGCGCAACGCGGAGCGATAGAAGTCCGGCTCGTCGCGACGAAGGATCAGGCAGAGCTTCTTTTTCAACAGGCCGAGGAAGCGCGCGAGAAGGGCGGCGGCGACGAGGGACGACGAAACGCCGCGGAGCTTTATCGTCAGGCGCTGAAGCTGCGCCCGCGTTTCCCTGCGGCGCACGTCGGGCTGGCCCGCGTTCTGCTGGCGTCCGAAGACAACGACGGGGCGCTTGACGAGATCGCGGCGGCGCGGCGCGTGCGGCCCGCCTACGCCGAAGCCTCTGCGGTTGAAGGTCGCATCCTGCGCTCGCTGGCCGAACAGGACGCGGCGGTCGCGGCTTATCGTCGTGCGATTCGAGAGGGCGGCGGCTTTCAGCCCGAAGCTTATACGGGGATGGGCATCGTGCTCGAAGAGAAGGGCGACTATGAAGGAGCGGTCGCGGCCTTTCGCAAAGCCGTCGCGCAGCTTTCGGATTCCGAACCGGCGCTATATCAGTTGATGGGCGCGGCCTATGAGAAACTGGAGCGTTGGAAGGAAGCGGTCGCGGCTTACGAAAAATATCTCGAACTCGCGCCCGAAGGCGGACAGTCGAGCGCTATTCGCTCCATCATTGACCAGTTGCGGCAACAGGCCGCCGATCAACAACAGTCTCCGCCGGAGTGAGGGCGCGGGGCGAGTCGTGTTCGTCTCCGCGCAAGGCTTATTCAGCGAAGTGTTCTCTCACTTCGGCTCTTTCAACGAGCGATCCCGACGGCACGCGGACAGCGGACGCGCGTAGGAACTCTTAATCTCGAACACTTCGCGTGTCTTGTGGTCGGCCCGCATTTGCACGCACGCGCACCCGTAACCGTAGCTGCCCGTGTTGGTGCCCACCCACTGCCTCGGTTTGAAAGTGGGCCAGTCGCCTTCGGCCTGATGCCCGCCCTGCGTGGCGATAATCCACTCGCCGTTCCTGTCCTCCAGCCAAGCGTTGGCGGGAGTGGGATTGCTGAACCAGCCGCACCGCGTCTCAAAAACTTTGGCCGCAGTTGTCTTCGGCGACTGCCCGCCCGCGAACGCTACCGTCGCCAGCAGCATGCAGCCGATGGCAACAGAATAGAATCTCTTATTCTTCATCCTTACCCTTTTTCCGTATCAACCACCAAGCCCTGATGATGAAAGTTGCGTCCGCCCGTAGCGCCGCTCAGAGCACGCCCAACTTGTGTGCCACGAAGACGAGTATGAAGGCCAGCGCGAGGAATGTCGCCAGCCACGGATGATTTCCCATCGGACACTTGTTGCCGTCGTTTTCGTTCATCACTCGCTTTGCTTGTTGTTGTCGTTTTCGCTCATCACTCGCTTTGTTTGCCAGACGCGCGCGTGTTGTGCGAGCATCTCTCGCGTCGAAGCTTTACGAAATCCGTTTGTCTCCGCGAGTGATAAATCTACATGACTTCAACAAGCAGTTCAACGCGCGGGCGCGTCTCGCAAAAGGCGAGTCGCTTCACCGAGTCCGTCATTCGCGAGATGACGCGCGAAGCCCTGAAGTACGGGGCCGTCAATCTCTCGCAGGGCTTCCCGGACTTCGCCGCGCCGGAAGACTTGAAGCGTGCGGCGATGCGCGCGGTCGAAGAGGACGTGAACCAGTACGCGATTACGTGGGGCGCGAAGGATTTCCGAGACGCGATTGCCGCGAAGACGAAGCGTTATCTCGGCCTCGACGTTGACCCTGAGACGGAGTTGACCGTCACCTGCGGCTCGACCGAAGGCATGATCGCCGCGATGATGGCGACCGTAGACCCCGGTGAAGAGGTCGTCATCTTCGAGCCGTTCTACGAAAACTATGCGCCCGACGCGATCCTCTCGGACGCGCGCCCGCGCTACGTTCCCCTTCGCGCGCCCGACTGGACGTTCGACCGCGAAGAGTTGCGCGCCGCCTTCAACAAACGCACGAAGGCCGTCATCATCTGCAACCCGAACAACCCGACGGGCAAGGTCTTCACGCGCGACGAACTCGAATTCATCGCCGCTCTCTGTCAGGAGTTCGACGCGCTCTGCTTCACCGACGAAATCTACGAGCACATCCTGTACCCGCGCGAGGGCCAAACGGTCGAGCACATCTCGATGGCGCAGTTGCCGGGGATGCGCGAGCGCACCGTCATCGTCAACTCGATGTCGAAGACGTATTCCGTGACGGGCTGGAGGGTCGGCTACTGCATCGCGCCCGCCGACATCACGAACGCCATTCGCAAGGTGCACGACTTTCTCACCGTCGGGGCCGCCGCGCCCCTGCAACGCGCGGGCGCTTACGCGCTCGGCCTGCCCGCCGAATACTACGCGCACCTCGCGAGCGAATACCTGCGCCGCCGCGACGCGCTGCTTCCCGTCCTTGAAGAGGTGGGCTTTCGGGTCTTTCGCCCCGACGGCGCTTACTACATCATGACGGACATCAGCGCGTTCGGTTTCGCGAACGACATTGAGTTCACGCGCCATCTGATCCGCGAGATCGGCGTCGCCTGCGTGCCCGGCTCAAGCTTCTACAGTCGCCCCGAACCCGGCGCGCAGCAGGTGCGTTTCTGTTTCTGCAAAAAAGACGAGACGCTCGACGCGGCGGCTGAACGTCTGCGCAAACTCCAAAGGCGTTGACCGGAGCGGCGGGCGACGTGGTCGTTCGTGAACGTGTATTCAGAAGCATAGACTTTAAAAAGCCGTCTGCTTTCGACTTCAAATTTTACGGGGAGACTTCGCGCGGTGTGGGATAGAAAGCGTCAAATCATCTGGCTGGCGTGCGGTCTCATCTTCGGCACGTTCTTCATCTACCCGCTCGCGCGCGACGAAGCAGGCGTGTTCGACCCTCAATACTTCATCCAACTCGAAGCACTGCTCATCCTCATCATCGCCGTCATGTTCTACATCTACGGTCGTAAGTCGTAAGTCGTGAATAGTAAATCGTAAATCGTGAATAGTAAGAGGCGGGTTCTTCTATTAACGATTCACGATTTACGATTCACGGCTTTTATTGCGCTGGTTGCTTCTGCTTGTAGCGAACGGTGATGCCTTCGTTCGGGAGAAGGAGCAGGCGTCTCTCTTCGTAAGTCGGGACAACTTTCGGGGTATAGGCGAGGACGTAGCGGTTGTTACGCAGTTCGTCGCAGATGGCTTTCGCGGCATCGCGCGGCGCGGTGACGGGGAGGATGCGCCCGCCCGTTCCTTCGACAAGTTGCTGGATGACCTGTGCGGGCTTGGGTTTGTCGCGGCGGAGCGCGCCGCCCG
>JBAVPI010000191.1:0-1525 GCA_049692915.1 Pyrinomonadaceae bacterium | reverse complement strand
CATCATTCCCTTCGGCCGCGTAGAGCGTGCGCGCGTCGGCGAGCATCGAGTGAGCTTCGTCTATCTTGCCGAGAAGCAGCGCGGCCTGCCCGCCTTGCGCGAGCGCGCGAGCCTGTTCGGCGCGCATCCCCAGTTCGGCGAATGTCGGGATGACGCGCTCGTAGATGTGCGCCGCCTCGGTCGCGAGATTGAGTTCGAGATAAGCGTCGGCGAGTTCGAGTTCGGCGATGGCCGATTGATGACGCATGCCGAGCGCGCTGTAGCGTCGGCGCGAACGCTCGAAGAGGTCGAGCGCGCGGTCGTAGCGCCCCTGAAAGAGCGCGAGGTTGCCCATGCTCGCTTCGATCTCGGCCTGCGTGACGACGAGGCCCGCGCGCTCGGCACGCGTGAACGCCTGTTCGTAGAGTTCTTCGGCTGAGCGAAAATCGTGTTGCAGCGTGTAGTTGTAGGCGAGTGAATTTTCGATCATCGCGAGTTGTTTGTAATCTTCGCTGTGAAGAAAACGCTCGCGCGCGAGTTTGAGATAATGCCCGGCCTCCTGATAGCGGTCGCGTCGCCAGCAGATGTTGCCGATGTTGTGTTCGATGCGACCAGCGGCGAGCATGTCATTATGCGCGAGAAAGATTTCGCGTGCGCGCAGGCCCGCGCCGATGGCTTCGTCGTAGCGACCGAGCATGGCGAGCGCGTATGTCTTGCTCACCTGCGTCGAGGCCGCGACGTGCGATTTGTCGAGCTTGAGGAAGCGCGCTTCGGCGTCGTCGAGATGAGTGATGGCGCGCTCCATCTGCCCGTCCGTGAGCGCGGCGATGCCTGCGACCCATGCGGCGAGCGCGGCGATTTCAGGGTCTTGGGAAATATCGGAGAGCGAGAGAAGCGCGGCGGCGGCCCCGGCAGCATGTTGCGGCTCGGTGCTCCATGCCTCGTAGCAGATATCTTTGAGAGCGTAGGCGAGAGACACGTCAACGAGGCCGGGGCGCTCCTGCAAGAGTGCAAGGCGCTCCGGCCCGTCAATCGCCGAGACAAGTCGCGCGGCCAGTTCCGCCCGATCCATTTTGTTTACGCTCTTAAATCAAGTTCGGGAATCTCAATCTCAACCTCGCCGAGCCACAGTCGCAAAGTATAGACGCCCGCCTCGACGGGCGGCAGCACGACGAATTCGCAGAGGTCGTTCAACTCCGCGCCTGTCGTCGCCTCGGACTCGCCTGAGCGAATCAACTCGACGCGTCCGCCGTCTTCGCACGGCCCCAAGACCTGCCCGGAAATTGTCCAGCCTTCGCCGCCGCGCGCAAGGCGCAGATCAACGCTCACGTCTCCGGCGTTGAACAGGAGTTGACGGGCGGGCGCGGCCTGACCGGAACGGACGCCGAAGGCGAGCGCGTGCGAGCCGCTGTCGAAGTCGAGCGTGGCGAGCAGGCGACGCAACAGGGACGGCGCTTTCGCCTTCGCACGAAACATCCCGACCGTGCTGAGGAGCACGTCACGCGGCGCATCAACGGAATCGTCGGCGCGCATCAGTCCCGTGATG
>JBAVPI010000190.1:0-3341 GCA_049692915.1 Pyrinomonadaceae bacterium | reverse complement strand
GCGCGCGTCCGTCATCGCCGCGCAAAAGCCCGCGGCCTCGATCAGCTTTTCCGCTTCGCCGGCATCCTCGACGCGCCTCTCTTCCTCGCGCCTCCAAATCCTATCCCGGTAGGCCTCAACCGCTTCGGGTAACGCGACAGTCGTTGTTTTCATCGTCTTTTCGGTCATTCTATCCTTGACAAACTCCGGCCAACTCTGTTTAATCAATTTGTCCGCGACTTCTGGAAGTCACAAGTGAGACTTCCGATTTTCGTATCACACCGGATAAAGCCCCGCCGCCTTGATGAAATTTTATGACAACCCTCGCCCCTTCGAGCGTCGAATGCGTGAAGTTTCCCACCAATTGTAAACGTATCGGCGTTCTCGCCGACAAAGTCGTTTTAGTCATTTCAGCCACCGGCGGAAACTGATGAGGTACATCATAACTGTGCGACATAAATTCCTTCCACGGTTCGCTTCCCTTTTCGTTTCCCTGTGCCTGCTTTCGACACCGGCTGCGGCGTCGCTCTCCGCCAAAGGCCAGAAGAATTACAAGACGGGTCTTGAATGCGAGGCCGCGCAGCAGTGGGAGAAAGCCGCCGAAGAGTTCGCGCTGGCCGTATCTGCCGACCCCTCAAACGCCGAATACCAGTTACATTATCGCCGCTCGGTCTTCAACGCCTCGCAGATTTTCATGCAGCAGGGCGCGACGCTTTTCGAGCGCGGCGAATACCTCGGAGCATACAACGCCTTCCGGCGCGCATACGGCTACGATCAGGCGAACGAACTGGCGCATTCGATGATGGAGCGCGCGCTCCAACGGCAAATGAAGGGCGTAGTCCCCGTCGGCAACGACGACGAGGCGCGCAAAGTTGCCGGTGAAACGAAGATCACTCCGACCGCTTACGTTCAGGAAACATCCAGTGCTTCACCTTCGCTCGACGCGGGCGGTCATGACGAAAGCACTCTCGCGCCGTTGCGTTCGGAACAACTGCGCGTCATCAATTACAGCGGCGATCTTGAAAACTTCATCAAGTATCTCGCGCGGCAAATTCGCCTCAACGTCGTCTTCGACCGCGACTTCCCCAAGCGCAACGTCGAGGTTGACTTGCAGGAAGTGAGCGCCGCGCAGGCGATAGATTATATTTTCCTCACTCAGGGACTCTTCTTCCAGAAGCTCAGCAGCCGCACCATCCTCGTGGCCGATCAGACCAAGCGACCGCAATATCAACAACTCGTCCTGCGCACTTTCTATCTCTTCAACGTTGACCCGAACGATGCGCGTCAGTTGATACAGGCCGCGCTGCCGCCGCAGGCCGGACGCCAGCCCGTCATCACGCCCAACAAATCTACGAACAGCATCACCGTCCGCGACACGCCGGAGAACGTGCGGCTCGTCGGCGATATCCTCAAGAGCATAGACAAGGAACGCGCGGAAGTCGTGATGGACGTGAACATCTACGAAGTCTCGCGCAACGACCTGTTGCAATTCGGCAATCAACTCGGCACGGACGCATCGCTGCAAAATCTGGGCGGCATACAGAAGGGCCTCAACATCCTCGGCGGCAGCCGCGAGACGCTGTTGCAGGGAGCGGCGGCTCTGGCCGGGCCGACGGCGCTCGGCGCGGCGTTGATTATTCCCTCCTCGACTTTGAACGCACTCCAACGTAAAGACAACACGCGCCTCATCGCCTCGACGCAGGTTCACGCCTTCGACGGCGAGAAGTCAACCGCGCACATCGGCCAGCGCGTGCCCGTCCAGACCGCCTCCGTCTCTTCATTCGGCTCGGCGGGGAACGGCGACGGCAACCCGCAGCCCGGCGTCGCACCGGGTCTCTTCGGGGGCACGGGCTATCCTGTGATTCAGTACGAAAAGACGGGCCTGACGCTCGAATTCACGCCGCAGGTCTTTCCCGACCTCGACGTGCAGGTCAAGATGAGCATCAAGTCCAACGACGTGGCGAACACGGGCGGCACGACACTCACGCCGACCTTCACCGAGCGTAACATCGAAGGCACGGCGCGCATCCAGAACAATCGCACGATGATGATCGCGAGCGTGGCTCAGAACCAGCAATCGCGCGGGCGTCAAGGCTTGCCGGTGCTCGGACTCGTGCCCATCTTCGGGCGCATCTTCACAGCCCCGCGTCGCAACGACTCGCAGACCGACATCGTTATCGCCGTCACCCCGCACGTCATGCGCGCGCCCGCCGTGACCGCGCAGGACGAAGAAGTGCATCCTTCGGGGACTCTCCAGACTCCGAACAGCGACACGCTCGAAGCTATGCTCCGTGATGTCACGCGCGAAGAGCAGTTCGCCGCCGCGCGTCTCGTGCCTAAAGTGTAAAACGTGCAAATTCCCGACGGCGAAACTTCCGGTTATGTGCCTGCCCCGAAATCTTTGATGAACAATGTCAGCATCCCCGTCGCACGTGACGGCGAGTTGGCGACGAATGCCGTCCTCTCGCGCCCCGCTTCCGTCGAGCCACGCCGACCCGCCGCGACTTCGCTCGCGCAGCCTACGGAGACGCTGGCCTCTCCCAAACAGAATGCACCTGTCGCAGCGGAAGCCGTGCGTGCGCGATACGCAACGCCCGTTAAGCTTTCGTCGCCGGTTGAGTTGCCGCCGACGATGCCGGGTTCAGACTCAAGGCCACGCAGCGCGGCGGAATTGCGTCTGCTGACCGATTCGCAGGAGATGCGCGTCGGCGAGCGAAGGCAGTTACGTGTTTTGCTTAAGACCGATGCGCCGCTCGCACTCGTCTCGCTCTCCTGCCATTTCGATCCACGCGTGCTGGCAGTCCGCTCGGTCGCGCAGGGAAACATCTTCGCCGACGGGCAAGTCTCTTCAACGCTCCGCCAGATGATCTCTCCCGAAGGTCTCATGCTCGTGTCCGTCACGCCCTCTGCGGCCATCAAATCCGTCACGGGCGCGGGAGTGCTGCTGGTCATCGAAGTCGAGGCGCTGGCCGCGGGCGCTGGCGCATTCGTTTTCAACGCCGACGACATCCATCTGCTGGCGACTGACGGGCGACAAATTTTATTGAAGGCCAATGCCGGGCAGATTACTGTGAAGCAATAAAGGCGTCCCCGGTCTCACACGCTTACCAAAGCACGGGGTCGTTGCTCACCACGCCGAAGGCTCGCGTCAGACCCTTAACAAGTATCGGGCATTTAACAAATACCGGCTGATAAAATAACGAGAGGCCCGGTCAATGATGACCGGGCCTCTCGACGTTGCAGTGCTCTTTCGACGCTTACACGTCTGGACTGTCTTATCTGTTTGACGAACTGGCGCGGATCGTCAATTCAGAGCCTGTCAGGAGTTCGAGATCGTCGCGCCCCTGCGCATAGACGGAACC
>JBAVPI010000189.1:0-6467 GCA_049692915.1 Pyrinomonadaceae bacterium | reverse complement strand
ACGCAGCGCAACTCCTGCGGAGAGAAGGCAGTGTTGGCCCAACGGAGGAAGCGCGAGGCGCTGCGGTGCTCGATGAGGACGGCTTTGGGGCGGCCCGTGGAGCCGGAGGTATAGATGAGATAGGCGACGTTGGAGGGCTGGACGCGCCCGCCCGCGTGATGAGAAGAGGCGAGCATGAAGGCATCGCTCTCCTGCGTCGTCACGGGTGCGTCCGCTGCCGTGATGGGTGCATCCGCTGCCGTGATGCTCATCACTGTGATGGATGCATCGCCGTCCTCCTCCGTGGGTACGCCACCCTCCTGCGTCGTTACGACGGATGCGGCGCTCTCATCCTGCGTCGTCGTGAACACGCCGCGCTCCGCTTCGTCCACCATCAGCGTGGGCGGGGCAGAGGGCGGCAGCAACGCAGCCAGAGACCGCTCGCTCAGCAGCAGCCGCGCGCCCGAATCCGACAGAATGAAGTGCAGGCGCGGCGCAGGGTACGAGGGGTCGAGCGGCACATATGCTCCGCCCGCTTTGAGGATCGCGAGCAGGGTGGTGAGCAGTCGGGGAGTGCGTGCCAGCAGGACACCGACCTTGACTTCGGGGCCGACGCCGAGGCGACGCAAGAGCGCGGCGAGGCGAGAGGCGTGAGCGTCGAGGGAGGCGTAGGTGAGATGTTGGTCAGAGCCGACGATGGCGAGGCGGTCTGGAGTGCGGCGGGCCTGAGCCTCGAACAGGTGATGGAGGCAGGAGTCGTCGGTCTCGTCCCGGCGTGTATCTTGAGGGATGCTGTTCCACTCCCTCAGCACTTGCTGCTGCTCCGCCTCGCTTAACAGGTTGATGCTCAAAGCGGACTGATCGGGATTCGTCGTCATGCCCCGCAGGAGTGCCTGCCAGTGGCCGAGCATCAGCGTCATGCGGTGATCGGAAAACAGATCGCCGTTGTAGTTCAGCGTGGCGCTCAACGAGCCTGACATCTGGCCGACGCCGAGCGTCAGATCAAACTTGGCCGACGACTGTGTCATCAAGTCGTTGTTGCCGCCCGCGGCAGCCTGCGCGCCGGATGTGGCCGGTTGCCAGAGCATCAGCGCTTGGAAGAGAGGCGTGTGGCTGAGGCTGCGTTCTGGAGCGAGTTCTTCGACGACCTGCTCGAAGGGCACGTCAGCGTGTGCCTGCGCCTGCAAGACAACTTCGCGCACACGTCGCACGACTTGCCGCACAGTGTCGCCCTTCTCGAAGACCGTCCGCATGACCAGCGTGTTAATGAAGCAGCCGATCAACCCCTCCGTCTCGATCCTGTTGCGTCCGGCGGTGGGCGTGCCGATGACGATGTCGTGCTGGTTGCTGTAGCGCGCGAGCAACAACTGGTAACTCGCCAGCAGCAGCATGAACATCGTCACGCCTTCCTGCCGGCTGAGCGCCGCCAGACGTTCGGCCAGTTCCTCGCCGATCAACTCGGTTCGCTCCCCGCTGCGTGAAGCGGGCGTGGCGGTGCGCGGATGATCGGTCGGCAACTCCAACAGGGCAGGCGCACCTGCCAACTGCCGACGCCAGTAGTCCATCTGCCGCTGCCAGACTTCAGTGCCGAGCCACCCCCTCTGCCAGACGGCGTAGTCGGCATACTGAATGTGCAGTTCGGAGAGCGGCGAGGCCGCGCCCTGCTCGTACCCTTGAAGCAACGCCTGCCACTCGCCCTGTAGCACATTGGCCGACCAACCGTCGCTGATGATGTGGTGCATCGTCAGCAACAGAGCCGAGTGCGCCTCGTCCACGCGCACCAGACAGGCACGCAACAGCGGCCCGCGGCTGAGATCGAACGGTCGCCGACTCTCTTCGGCTGCGAGTCGGCGCAACTGCGCACGGCGTTGCGCCGGTTCCAAGCCACGCAGGTCAACGATGGCAAGGCGCAACGCGGCAGGCTCGTCAATCAACTGCACGGGGCGGCCATCAGCACTGACGAAACGCGTTCGCAGAGCCTCGTGCCGCCGCACCACCTCGCCCAGACTCTGTTCGAGCGCCGCCATGTTCAACGGCTCGCTCAGAGCGGCGGGACTCGGCATGTTATAGGCAGACCCGCCCGGCAGCAGTTGATCCAGAAACCACATCCGCTCCTGTGCGAACGAGAGCGGCAACCTTTCCGTCCGGCTGACACGCACGACGGGAGGCAGCGCGAACATCCGGCCTCCACGCTGCGCCGCCTCGATGCCTGCGGCCAGACCCTCGACCGTCGGCGTCTCGAATAAATGGCGCAGCGGCATCTCTACTTCAAACGACTGCCGGACGCGGCTGATGATTTGAACGGCCAGCAGCGAGTGGCCGCCGAGGTCGAAGAAATTGTCGTGCACGCCCACGCGCTCGACGCCGAGCGTCTGTGCCCAAATCTCTGCCAGCAGTTCTTCGGTCTGCGTTCTGGGCGCGACATGCTGTTCGCGCCGCGCGGCGGCGGATGGATTGGGGGCGGGCAGAGAGCGCCGGTCAAGCTTGCCGTTAGACGTTAGCGGCAGCGTCTCAAGCGCGACGAAGGCCCACGGCACCATGTAGTCGGGCAATCGTTGTCTCAGATATTCGCGCAACTCGCCCGCCGACGGCGCGACACCGTCATGCCCTACGACGTAAGCCACCAACTGTCGCTCGCCGCGCTCGTCCGCACGCGCCACGACCGCCGCCGCCTGCAACTGCGCGTGCTGCGCCAACACCGCCTCGATCTCGCCCGGTTCAACCCTGTGGCCGCGTACCTTGACCTGTTGATCGACCCGGCCCAGAAACTCGATCTCGCCATGCGGCAGGCATCGCCCGTAGTCGCCCGTCCGATACAGACGACCGCCGCGCCCGCCGTTCAGCGGATTCGGAACGAAGCGTTCGGCGGTCAGTTCGGGGCGGTTCAGATAACCGCGCGCGAGGCCGTCGCCGCCCGCGTAAATTTCGCCACGCGCGCCTAACGGTGCCGGCTCCAACCGCTCGTCGAACACATAGACCTGCGTGTTGACGAGCGGCCTGCCGATTGGCGGGCGCTCGCCCGTAGCATCCGCTTCGCAACTCCTGAGCGTCGCGCAGACCGTCATCTCCGTCGGCCCGTAAGCGTTGAGCAGTCGTTTTCCGTCCGCCCAGCGTTCGACCACCTCGGCCCCGCAAGCCTCGCCCGCCGCTACGACCGTCTCCAGCGATGAGAGGCCCTCCGTCTCCAACATCGAAAGAACCGACGGCGGCAGTGTGACTATCGTCACCCCCGCTTCGCGCATCAGGTCTCGCAGCCCGCGCCCGGAGAAGAGTCCTTCGCGCCCGCCCAGACAGAGCGTCGCCCCGCTCATCAGGGTGACGAAGATTTCCGACACGGAAGCGTCGTAGCTCAGGGAGGCAAACTGAAGGACGCGGCTGCCCGCGCGTGACCGGAAGGCGTCCGCCTGCGCCCGCGCGAGGTTGCACAGTCCACCGTGTTGCAGCAGCGTGCCTTTGGGTGTGCCGGTCGAGCCGGAAGTGTAGATGACGTAGGCGAGGTTATCGGGTGTCGGGCCGCCGGTCGGGGGCCGGTCGCTGCGGCGCTCGATTATCTCACGGTCGCGAGACGGGTCTATCAGCCGGGCCGGGTTCGTCGGCAGCCTCTGTGCCAGAGCCTCGCTGCTGATGAGCACGGACACCGCGGCGTCCTTGAGCATGAAGATGAGCCGCTCGAAGGAGTAGCCGGGATCGAGCGGGAGGTATGCGCCGCCCGCCTTGAGGATCGCGAGCAGCGCGACGATGAGGTCGGGCGAACTCTCCAGACAGACTCCGACGATCACCTCCGGCCCTACGCCGAGCGTGCGCAGGTGATGGGCCATACGGTTGGCGCGTCGCTCCAACTCGCGATAGCTCAGATGCTCGTCGGCGGAAACCAGCGCCACGGCTTCGGGCGTGAGCCGTGCCTGCGCCTCGATGAGACGGTGGACGCACTCCGCGGGGCCGCGCACGCTCTGCGTGTCGTTCCACTCGATTAAAAGCTGTTGCCGCTCCGCCGCCGAGAGCATGTCGTGAAGCTCGTACCTGCCTTCGGGGTCAAGCGCCATCGCCTCAAGCGTCCGCACATAGTATCGCTCGATGAGTTCAAGCTGCTCGGCGCGCAGTTCCGAGAGGTCGTAGGCCAGCGATTGCGTGAGTTGGTCGCCGCTGACGCCCATCACGAAGTTGACGGCGAAGGTGTAGTTGGTTTCGGTCACGCTTGAGGCATCGAGCACCTGTAACTTGTCGTTGCCTTCGAGTCCTTCATAGACGTGGAAGTGGACGTAGTTGAACGAGGTCTCGAAGAGAGGCATCGTCAGTCCCGACTTCGCTTGCAGCGCCGACATCGGATAGTGACGATAGGGAAGCATCTCGCGCTCGGATGCGAAAATGACGCGCACAAGGTCGAGCCACGAGCCACCCGTTAATCGCAGCCGGAAGGGAACGGTGTTGAGGAACAGACCGAGCACGCGTTCGCTGTCGAGCTTTTCGGGACGCCCGTGCGAGACGATGCCGGTGCTGACGTTGGCCTGCCCCGTCACCCTGCTCAGCACGTAGAGGTGCGCGGCCATCAGCGTGCTCTTGAGCGACACGCCCAACTGCCGCGTCAGTCTGTTCAAGCCGTCGAACACCTCAGGCGAGACGGGCATCTGCTTCGTCCCGTAGTGAGGCGCGTCGCCCTCGCCCGTCGCCAAAGTCCAGCGAGGGATAAGCGTCGGCTCCCACTCGTCGAGCACCTGCTGCCAGTGACGTTGGCTCGCCTCGCTGACGAGCGCCTGACGTTCGAGCGCCACGTACTCGCGGAATTTCATCTGCGGGGGCGTGCGCAGTTCGGGCGGCACCGTGCCGAGCAGTTCCCAGTAACGCTGGAACAGTTCCGTCAGGAAAGTGCCCAGACTCCATCCATCCAGAATGGCGTGGTGGAAGCTGAGCAGGAATTGGAATGTCTCGCCGCTACGGCGATAAAGCTTCAGGCGCAGCAGCGGCGCTTGATGCCACTCGAACGGCGTATGCCTCTCCGTCTCGACGGCCTCTGCCGTCACCGTCGCCTGTTGCTCCGGCGGCAGGTCGCTGATGTCCAACACCTTGACGGGCAACTCGACGCGCTCGTGAACGAGTTGTAGCGGCTCGCTGAAGTTGCTCAGGTCAAACGAAGTCCGCAGCACTTCATGCTCTTCGATAAGCGTCCGCAGAGTGGTAATCATTGCCGCCTCATTAAGCGGCGCGTTCAGGTGCAGGCTGAAGATGTCATGATAGACGGCGGTCTCCGACGCCAGTTCGCTATGGAAGATCATCCCGACCTGCAAGTGCGTCAACGGGTATGCATCTTCGACACCATCCGGCAGACGTTCACGGTCGTCATCCGAAATCAACGAGAAGGGTCGGACAGTCCTTTCTTCCTCCTCCTCCCGCTCACCGCTGTCGCCGCCGACGACAACCAGCGCCATCTCCTCGATTGTCGGATGCGTGAACAACTGCTGGATGGAGAAATCCAACCCCCGCTCGCGGGCCTTTGCGACAAGCTGAATGCCGCGAATCGAGTCGCCGCCCAACTCGAAATAGTTGTCCCTCATCCCCACCCGCTCCACACCCAACACCTCTCCCCATATCTCCGCCAGCGCCTCTTCCGTCCCACTCCGCGCCGCCACAAACTCTTCACTCGCCCTCACCCCTCCCTGTTCCGGCGAAGGCAACCGCTTCCGGTCAACCTTCCCGTTCTCGTTGAGTGGCAACTCGTCGAGCGTCACGATTACCGACGGCACCATGTAGTCCGGCAATCGCGCCTTCATGTACTCGCGTAACTCCCTGCCTGCCTTCCCTTCCTCTCCTCCCCACGCCACATATCCCACCAACCGCTTCCCTCCACTGCCCTCATCCGCCACCGCCACCACCACCGCATCTCTCACCTCTCCGTGTCCGCGCAACACCGCCTCCACCTCTCCCGGCTCGATGCGATAGCCCCTCACCTTCACCTGATCGTCCATCCGTCCTACATATTCCAACTCCCCTTTGACATTCCACCTCACCAAGTCTCCCGTCCGATACAATCGTCCTCCTCGCTCTCTAGCCTCTCCGTTCTCTCTTCCACTCTCTCCCCCTACACCGCTCATCCCGCTCACGCCGTCAGGCACAAACCGCTCCGCCGTCTGCTCCGCCCTACCAACGTATCCTCTCGCCAACCCCTCTCCTCCGATGTATAGCTCTCCCACCACTCCCGTCGCCGCCATCCGTCCTACGCCGTCCATCACGTACACCCGCGTGTTTCCGATAGGCCGACCTATCGGCACGCTACTCTCTCCTCCTTCCTCTCCTCCTCCCTTTCCTCCTTCCTCTCTTCCTCTCTCCATCCACTCCGCTCCCACCTCATACGTGCTCGTGAACGTCGTCGCCTCCGTCGGCCCGTACCCGTTCCTCAGACGCACTCCTGCACCCATCTCCCTCACCGCTCTCTTGACGTGCCGCCCTGAGAGCGCCTCCCCTCCCGCCAACACTTCCTCCACTCCTCCCAGCAC
>JBAVPI010000188.1:0-3005 GCA_049692915.1 Pyrinomonadaceae bacterium | reverse complement strand
ATCAAGATGTTTCGCTCTTCGCTAATGCTCTTGCCTCCGGTGATATCAACTCTCCAACAAATTTTCGCGCCCCGACCGTGAGCAAAATTTTTCGCGCGGATGCTCCTTATACGCGGATGCTTCCTTAATGGAACTTTCGCGCGGGCGGCGCTGCTGCTGTCGCCTCCTACAAGCGCATCACCTGCGCAAGTACGCGAGCGGGACGCGCCAGTATTTGCTCGGCGGCAGCACATTGAATTTCTCGCGCGGGGGCACGCTCTCGCGACGTGCAACGGCATCAGGACTGTGCCCGATGCGCTCGTTCAGTCGCCGGTAAACGCCGATGCAGGCGCTGATGGCGAGACGACAGTCGGGCGCGAATGCGTCGAGATCGCGTTCCGCCGCCACGTAAAATTTTTCGGCGACGGCGACCAGACGACGCAGCACGCGTGCGAGCGCCGGACGCTGCCGCACGTCTTCCGCGTCCAGCGTTTCGATGCCTTCGGCCCGCAGCATGTCGAGCGGCAAATACACGCGACCGCGTTTTTGATCCTCGCGCACGTCGCGTAAAAAATTCGTCAGTTGCAGGGCGATGCCGAGCGAGCGTGCGCTATCGAGCGTGCGCGTGAAATCCTCACGCGTTCGCGCGCCGTAAACGTGAGCGAGAAAATAACCGACGACGACGGCGCTGCCGTAAACGTAATCTTCAATCAAATCGTCGAGCGTCTCGAAGGGGCGCGGCGCAACGTCGCGTCGCATCGCATCGAGGAAAGAGCGGTAGTGCTCCGGCGGAATGCCGCACTCCCGCACCGTCGCGGCAAAGCCCGACAGGAAGCACGGCGCACCTTCACGCAACGACTTGCCGATGGAAGTCGAATCGAGCGCACGCTCGTAGAAATCGCCCCACTCGTTCAGAAGTCGCAGACGTTCTTCCGGCTTCAGCGGGAACGTGTCCACGATCTCGTCCGGGTAACGCACGGCGGCGTACACGGTTTCGACCCGCGCACGCTTGGCGATGGGCAAAAACCGGCTGACGACGAAAAAACTCGTGCTGTAAGCACGCATCACGTCGCGCGCTTCACGGCTGATGACACGCCATGCAAGGTCTTCGGTGGGGGCCGTCAGAGCGCGCAGGCGCGCGCGGCGCTCTCTCGCCTCCCATTCTTCGACGCTCCACACGCCGACTGTCGCGTCGGCCTTCGTCGTGTTTGTCAGCTTCATCAAGAGCATAAATTCAGTCGGCTGCGCGCGCGACGAGGCTTGAAGTTCGTCCTCATCTCGCCGCGCGTCGCGCGTCAATTTCATCTTCGAGAAACTACGCCCGCAAAGCGCCTAACGGTTTGCCGCACGCAGCACCAACCCGCTCAAGTCCCGCCCCACAATCAATCCACCGCACGCGCCGGCATCAACTCTTCTACTCACTTCACGGACACGATTTACGGCTCTCACATCTGATGCGATTCGGGCTGCAAGACCAACTCGCCGAGCACTCCTTCGCCCTCTTGCGTCGCCGCGAAAAAAACGGCGCGCGCTGCCGACTCGACCGACAGCATGCGCTCGCGTTGGACTCTCATCGTGATGCTGTCCCAAAAACTCGTATTCACTCCGCCCAAGTGAAGCAGGCTGAAGCGCACGCCCGCGCGCTTCGTTTCGAGCGCGAGCGATTTGAGCATTCCCGTCAGCGCATATTTTGACGCGCAGTATGCGGCGGACTGCGCCATCGGCGCGCGACCGAGGATGCCGGGCAGGGCGATGACGTGCCCGCCCTTCTGTTTTTCCATGACTGGAATGATCGCCTTGCACATTAAAAACGCGCCCTTCACGTTCACGTTCAAGAGGCCGTCGAACTCTTCCACGGTCGTCTCGGCGAACGGCTTGAGCACACCCGCGCCCGCCGTATAGACGAGCGTATCTATCCGCCCGAATCCGCGTAACGCCTCCGCGACGAGACGCTCAACGTCCGCCTGCTTTGTCGCGTCAGCCGCAATCGTCAGAACGGGCGTCCCGTGCTCGCGCTCGATCTCAAGTTCGAGTTCGGCCAACTCCTCTGCGTTCCTCGAAGACAGGACGAGACTCGCGCCCGCCTCCGCGAACAACTTTGCGGAGGCCCGACCGATGCCCCGGCCCGCCCCGACGATCAACACTACTTTGTCGGCCACGCTCATCTTTTAATCAGCCCTCTTCCCTTGCCCGATGTCGCTTATCTTCCACCAAAGAAATCTGATCGTTCATCATCTTCAGGCCGCCCCTTTCAACTTATTGCCGGCTCTTTCCCTGTGCGGCTCACTCCAGCCGTACTTGCCCGGCTTGTACCTGTCAGGCTCCTTTTCCATCCTCTGAAATTCCACCACAGTGTAGAAGAGACCGCCCGCCAGCAGGAAGGTAACGAACGCGCCGACCACGAAGATAATCCAGTCAGACATCAACGATTACCTCCCTGCCCTGATTCTGAAATAGTTACCGACGGACAGAATCGAGGGCACCCACAGCCCGACGAATATGCCCGCTTCCTTGTTAGCCACACCGAACAGCCCGAACCACAGACCAATCGAAAACAGCGTCGAGATGGCCGCCGCCCCCAGAATCAGTAAATCGGCTTTCGTTAACATCGCTCTCATACTCCTTTAACCACTTGCGCCCTGTCATGACCAATCCCTCGCCGTGCAGACTGGACGGCCTTATACCGGCCCTCCATTCCCGTCTTGTGAATCGGCATGACATTCGCGCCTTTGAACGTTTTGAACGTTTTCAGCATACTCCAAATTATTTTCTTGTCAAGTTTATTCTTTATATTGCATCATGTCGTCATATCAATGAGCTAATTGAACGAATTATATTTACTTTACAAAGCTTTCTTGCTATATTGTGACCCGGACAAAGTTAAGTTCCTTTGAGGGATTCATGAAGAGTCAACATGCGGGGCATAGACTGACCAGCAAAGAAGTCGCCATCGTCCTCGGCGTGAGCGAGGCTTCGGTCAAGCGGTGGGCCGACAGTGGCGTGCTCGCGTCGGAAAAGACGGCGGG
>JBAVPI010000187.1:0-3286 GCA_049692915.1 Pyrinomonadaceae bacterium | reverse complement strand
GTCCGAACGTGTATGTTCGGACGCCCTTTCTTGTTTACGCGCTTCGGTCAGCGTCGGTGCGGCCCGTTAGGGGAGCGCCTCGATGTTGACGTAGAAGCGGAAGTTACCCGTCGTCTGGACGCCGAGGACGAACTGGACGTTGACCGTCTGGCCCGCCGTAATCGGCGTGTTGATGATCGTCCCCGCGACAAGGCTGCGGCCCGCCGCCGAGTTGAGGCCGCCGCCGTTGGGTTGCGCGGGTACGGTTTCGACGGTCGTGCCTTCGACCGTCACCGGCAGCGCGTTGACGGTGACGACCGTCGAGCCGGAGTTCAAGAGCCGCAGGTCGGCCTGCGGAGGTACGACCGACGCGGGCGAGTTGAACGTCGTCACGTCAACAATGCGGTAGCGCAACTGTGTGACGGTCGCGCCCGTGTTGTTGGTGAATTGACGCCTGATCGTCATCGTGCCGAACGTCGCGTTGGGGCCGGTCGCCGCCGCATCGCGGACGCGATTCGGAGCGGACGACGAAGAGACGCTCGTGTCGAGCAGAGTCAAGGGAAGCTGCGCGTTGCGCTGAATTGGGCTGGTCAAATTCTCCGGCCCCGGTGCGCCGAGCGTCGAAACCCTCGTGCTGAACGTCCCGCCCGTCGTCGAGACGAAGGCGAAGTCGTTGTTGTTGTTATCGGTGTCCTGCGGGAGGCCGCCGGAGGCCGTGCCCATCTTGCGGACGAATGCGTATTCGCCGTTGACGGTGATGCCGGTCGCCGGAGTCAGCGCAGTGCCTTCAAAGAAGAGCGGGTCTGTCGTGTTGAAGCCCACCGAGTCGATGCGCGTCGCGGCAGAGGCTGTCGTCCCTGCGAAAAGTCCGACGCTCGTGGCATCGGAGAGGCCCGTGCCGAACGTCCCGTTCGAGGCCGCCGCCGCCGTCAGGCTGTAGCCCGCGCTGGTCACGAGGGCGTGGCCGCGCGCAGGGATAACGGTCGTGTTGCTGCCGATAGCGCCGGGCGCTGTGAAGACAGTACCCGCCGTCACCGTCTTGATCGTATAACCGCTCACGTCAACGGGCACGTCGGTGTTGTTGTAAAGCTCGACGTATTCATCCGTCGCACCAGCCGTGCCGCGGAAGCGGAACTCGCTGATGAGCGCCTGCCCGACCGTCGGCGGCCCTTGAATGCCGATGACGGCGTTGCCCGTCATGCTCTGGCCGTCGGGGTTGGTGACGGTCACACTCTTTAAACCGGCGGTCGCGCCCGTCGTGTTGAGATTGAGCGTGATGTGCGTCGGGTCTGTGTAGGTCACGCTGTTGACCGTGACGCCTGAGACGGTCGCGGTGATGTGGTTGAAAGGCTCTGCGCCTGAGATGTCTGCGCCCGGATCGTAGAAGCCCGAACCGTTGACGGATGTGCCCGTGATGACGACGTTGACGGACGGCTGCCCCGCCGTGACGACCGCCGGAGAGGCCGTGGCAGGCGTGGCCGGAAGCGGCGCGAGCAGTTTCACGGCGCGCACGCCGTAAATGTTCGTGCCGCTACAGAACTCCTGCATCGTCCACATCGTCATGTCGTCTTTCGGGTCGAGCGAGGTGAACGAATAGTCACCCCAACGACGCCCCGGGCCGGGGTCTGACGGCGGGTTGTAGGCCGTCGTGCTCGCCGTATAGAGTTCGACCGCGCCGGTCGTGCCCAGAGTCGTTCCGGCGAGACGCCCGTTCGTCGCGGCGTCAATGCGGAAGGGCGTTCCGGCGGTGCTGTAGCCGAAGGCGGCGTGTCCCTGTCCCGAAACGGTCACGGACGGAATCCAGTACTGGCGTGCGGCGGCGACGGTGGCCGCCGTGTCGAAGATCGTGCCGGACTGGTTGACGGTCGGCGTGCCCGTCGTCGGCGGAACGACCAACTCGTACCAGCGGACAGCGTCGCGCCGCTGCGCGTTAGTGCCGGACGCGACGCCCGTCGGGAGCACCGCGATGTTGTGCGAAGTCCAGAGCCTGCCGTTGCGAATATGCGCGGCGAAGAGGCGGTCGTCCAAAGCGTCGAGATTGCCGCCCGTGCCGCCCGTGTCGCCGAGGTGGTCAACGTTGATGGGGAACGCGGTTGACGCAACCGTGATGAGGATGTCGGACGAGATGGTGGGCGTGCCGCCCGGCGTGCCGACGCGACGCATAATCAGTCTGCCGAAAGCGGCGTTGCTGACGCCGATGAAGTAACCTTCGTTCGCCGCCGGGTCGTAGTTGTCCACGCCGCGCGGCGCGAACGGCCCGTCGGAACTACCGTTCGGCAGAATCCCGCGAAACGCCGTCGTGACGACCGGGCCGCCGCTCAACAGCGAACTCTTGCGGATGACGAAGGCCGAACTGGCGACGAACGAACCCGACACCGCGCCGAACATGTTGCCGCCGATGTAGAGGGCGTTGTTGTCAATGCCGAGCGAAGGGTAGTCGAGAAACTCGCCCGTGCTCGTTCCGACGCCGACCAAATCCTGCTGGACGAAGTAGTAAGTCCAGACCGTGCCCGCCGTGAGGACGCCGTTGCTGGCCGCGTCCGAGACGGCGATGAGAATGCGGTTCGGCGTGTCGCCGATGGTCGAGGTCGTCGAACTCGGCACGTCAATGATGGTCAGAAACCAGCGACGGCTCAAGCGGTCGTAACGCACGTTCGGGTCGCTCGTGAAGTTGACGCCGCCTGCGGGCACGGGCGTCAGCACCGACGAGAAGAACACGTCCGAGTCGGCATTGATGACGCCGTCCGCCACGCCCGTCGTCTTATTGAAAGTGCGCACGCGCCCGTTGACGAAGACGACGTACTGCGTCGGGCCGACCGCGCCCATCGTGTCGGGCGGAAAAGCGCCCGTGTCGGCGAGCGTCGCGCCGGTGAAACTCGTGCTCGTGGTCTGCGGGGCATAAGGCACGACCGTCTGCGGGGGCGTCCGCAGGCTGCCGCCGCGCTTCGTCGCCACGTCGGAGAAGGGCGTGCTCGCCACGGCCTTCGAGTCAGGGTCTTGCGGCAAGTTCTTGCGCTCAGGCCCTTCGTGCTCGACCATCAGGCGCGGCTTTTCCGACGCCGGAGGCGCGTTGGCCTGCTCTTTCATCACCTCGGCGGTCGTCTTCTCGATGCCGAACTCGCCGAAGGTGGGCACGCCGACCGTGTAGCCCTTCTCGTCCGTCTCAGGCGGCGCGGCGGTGATTCCGTCCTGCTGCCTCGCCTTCACAGGGCGAGGCGTGACGGGAGACTTACGCGCCTTCGAGGGCGCGGCGACGGGCTGCGACGAAGACGACGGAGAGACGCGGATGGCGACGCGTCTCTGCGCC
>JBAVPI010000186.1:0-1806 GCA_049692915.1 Pyrinomonadaceae bacterium | reverse complement strand
TGCGTTTCGACTGATTTCATCGGATTTGTTATGAACTAACGGTAGAAGAATCAACTCGTCGCATTCGCTTCGGCGTGTCTATATTTTTCGCTTCGGCGCATCTATATTTATTGAGCCGCGTGCGTCTGCGCAACACTCTATCACAGGCATATTATTCAACAGTCCACTGTTTTTCACATCAAAACAAGAATTTGATGTACGACTCGCCATCAGCATTTTCGCCCGGTTGACGGTGGCCTGCGGAGACGTGTTAACATCCATCCGCCTTAATTTAACGGTGTGCTCCCGTAGCTCAGTTGGATAGAGCATCTGCCTTCTAAGCAGAGGGTCGCAGGTTCGAGTCCTGCCGGGGGTATCTCACATCTCGGAACGCGCACGGCCTCACGTCAGGCGCGAATTTCTTTCGGCACTTGTCAGGCACAGAAGGCTTCGGTAGTATTGCGCTGACGACATTTCTGGCGGCTATAGTTCAGTTGGTTAGAACGCTTGATTGTGGATCAAGAGGTCGTGGGTTCAAGCCCCACTAGCCGCCCTCCAGTTTGACGACAAGTCCTGACTCATGTAAAAGATTCCGGCTTGTTCCGGTTCTGCCAACACAACTTCTCAACCGAATCTGTCGCACGCGACAATCCACTCCGCGCAGCTTCGGCTTTAAATATCGAGTCTGGTTAAAAGGTCATTTGAGCACATGAAGATACCTCAATTTACGCTATTCGGATTTCGGCGGCCACGCGAAGTGGTCTGCATGACTTTGGGAAAACTTGAGCGCGAGGTGATGGAGGAAGTCTGGCGTTGCGGCGAAGCGACCGTCGCCGACGTTGAGAAAACGTTCGACCAGCGCGTGGCTTACACGACCCTGATGACCACGCTCGACAGGCTTTTTAAGAAGAATCTGCTCGCGCGAGAAAAGTCCGGCAGGGCTTTTCTCTATTCGCCGCGCGTCTCGCGTAAAGAGTTTGAGCAGGGCGTCGCCGAAGATGTGATTGACGGGCTGCTGGATCGTGATGCCGAAGGCGTCGAACCATTGCTCGCATGTATCGTCGATACGGTCAGCGAACGCGACCGCGAGTTGCTCGATAAACTTTTCCACCTCGTGCAGGAGAAGAGGCAGGAGTTGCAAAGACAGGAGCGTGACTGATGTACGCACTGCTGGGAATCTGTCTCACGCTGGCTACGCTTTTCACCATCAACGCACTGGCGTCGCTGTTGACGACAGCCCTCTGGCAAGTTCTGAAGCGGCCCCTCGAAAATTGCACAGCGGCCACTCGTGCCGCGACTCTTTTCGCACTGCGCTTCGCTCCGCCGCTGATTGCGCTGGTCTGCGTCATCTCCTTACTGATTCCCGCATATGTCGAGCATGAACCGCAGACGACGGAGGAAGTCGTCGGGGTCAAACTCATTCTGCTGGCGTTCGCGTCCTTCGTCGGCATCGGGCTGGCATGCTGGAGAGGTTTGGCCGCGTGGCGCGCTACCAGCCGTCTCACCGCCGATTGGATACACAATGCGCAACCCATGACGCTTCCCGGCGTTCCCGTCCCCACATATTTACTTCAGCATAACTTTCCCGTCATCGCCGTCGTCGGCGTGCTGCGTCCGCGCCTCTTCATCGCCACACAAATTTTTGAAGCGCTCAATCAGGAAGAGGTCGCCGCCGCCATCGCGCACGAGAGCGGGCACATTCTCTCGCGCGACAATCTCAAACGTGCTTTGCTGCGGGCATGTCACGACGCGCTGACGATTATTCCATGGGGCCGTTCGCTGGAGCGCGAATGGGCGCAGGCAGCCGAAGCAGCGGCGGATGAATAC
>JBAVPI010000185.1:0-2606 GCA_049692915.1 Pyrinomonadaceae bacterium | reverse complement strand
GCTGCGCGGCGAGGAAGGCCGCGAAGCCGCCGCCACCGCCGATGCGCGGAAACTCGATGACGAGCGCGGCGGAAGGGACGACAGACATTTCGCGCGGTGTTGTTCCGTTCAGGTTGATGAGTGCGGCTTGGCCCGCGATGATTCCGCCCTGCGGCATCGTGACGACGCTCGTCACGCCCGCGACGCGCGTCACGTCAACATTGGCGCTGTGCGGGTTGATGCCCCAGATGGCGGCGATGTTCGGGTTCATGTCTCCGAGTTCCTGCACGTCCACGGTCGCGCCGACCGCGCCGATCTCGTTGAGGCCCATGTTGGTCTCGGCGTCAATCATGCCGGGATAGACGGAGAGTCCGCGCGCGTCAACTTCAATCGCTCCGGCGGGAGCCGCGGCGTTCGCGCCGACCGAAGCGATGCGCCCGTCGCTGATGACGAGCGTGCCGTTCTCGATGACGGGGCCGCTGACGGTGACGATGCGCGCGTTGCGGATGACGAAAGTGCCGGGCGGCGTTGACATCACCTGAACGGTCGGGCTGGCGATGTTCTGCGCCGAAGCATGAGGCGCGGCAAACCAGATCAGTGTGAGAGCAGCGACGACGGCAGCAGCGGGCAGAGTTAAGAATTTGTGCGTGCGTGGCGTGTGATTCATCGCTGGTTATTTCCTCCGTCATCCTGAACGTCGTCGTCGCGGTCAGTACCCGCGCGACGCGGCGGGCGCGGCGTGGCGGGCGCTGTGCCTGCGGCGGAAGCTTTGTTGGCATCGGCCTGTTCCAGAGTCTTGCGTTCCTGTTCGAGGCTGGCGCGGCGCGCGATGTCCTGCGTGCGGTCGAAGAAGATGTCGCCGTCAATGAACGTCGTCTCGACGCGCGAATAGACGCTTAAAGGATGCGCCGTCCAGATCACGAGGTCGGCATCCTTGCCCGCGTCAATCGAGCCGACGCGCGCATCAATGCCAAGCTGCATCGCGGGGTTGAGCGTGACGAGTCGCAACGCTTCCTCTTCGGTCAGCCCGCCGTAGCGCATCATCTTGGCGGCGTCAACGTTGAGCCGCCGCGCGCGCTCGTCCGAGTCGGAGTTGACGGAAGTGATGACGCCGTGGCGCGTCATGATCGCGGAGTTGTAAGGAATCGCGTCGTAAGCTTCGATCTTGTAACCCCAGAAGTCCGCGAAGGTCGAAGCCATCGCACCGTGGCGCGCGAGTTCGCCCGCAACCTTGTAGCCTTCGAGCACGTGCTGAAAAGTTCTGACCTTAAAGCCGAACTCGTCTGCGAGATTGATGAGCATCAGAATCTCGTCGGCGGTGTAGGAGTGCGAGTGGACGTAGCGTTTGCCTTCCAGCACTTCGACGAGCGGTTCGAGCGTCAGGTCGCGGCGCGGCGGCATCACGTTCTTATCGCCGCGCGCCGTCGCCGCGCGATACTCGTCCCAACCGCGTTTGTAGTCGCGCGCGCGCGTGAGTGCGCCGCGAATCGTCTCTTCGACACCCATGCGCGTCGCCGGGTAACGCGGCTGGAGGCCGGGCGCGTTGAAGTTTGTCCGCTTCGGATTTTCGCCGAGCGCGAATTTGATTCCGGGGGGCGCGCCGGGAAAAATAAATTCGGCGGCGGGCCGCCCGAACTTGAGTTTGACCGTGGTGCTCTGCCCGCCGATGGAGTTGCACGAGCCGTGCAGGAGCAGCGCCGAGGTGACGCCGCCGGCGAGTTCGCGGTAGATGTCAATCGCCGTCGGGTTGAGTATGTCCTGCGTGCGCGTCATCGAGGTGACGCTCTGCGTGCACTCGTTGACGGAGCCGTCCATCATCGTGTGCGAGTGGGCGTCAATGATGCCGGGCAGAAGGAACTTGCCCGTCGCGTCAATGACGCGCGCCGTCGAGTCGGCCTTCAGGTTCGGGCCAATGGCGACGATCTTGCCGCCCCTGATGAGCACGTCGCTCGCGGCGAGCGTGCCGTGCGAGACGGTCAGGATCGTGGCGTTGCGAATCAGCGTCTCGCCGCCGCCTTGCGCCTCGCGCGCTGCCCCGCGCTGCTGCTCCGTCTGTCCCGACGCCGTTACGCCGTGCAGCGTCAAGCATATCGCCAGTAATAAAAATGTTCTCATCATAGCTCCTCAAAAACAGTGACCCTAAAACAGTGATAAGCGGCGAGCCACAAATGGCGAGCAGGAGACAGGTTTCATCTCGCCGCCCCTTCAACCGTCGCGCGTCACCCCTTCTCAGGGATTGCGCGTGCCGGTGAATGGAACTTGTCCGCGCGGCGTGATGACGGTGCCGTTCATCGTGTTGCCGCTCGCCGTGCCTTCAAAGTTGAAGCTGACGCTCTGGCCTTGCAGGTCGAGCGTGGTGGCGAAGCGAAAGTTGTTGCCCGTTACCGAGCCGCCGCCGATGTCGGATGAACCGAAGCGGCTCTCGATTCGTCCCGTCAGGTCTGCGCCCTGCTGTTGCAGAACGAATGTGACGGGGATGGGCGTCTGCCCGAACTCGACGTTGGCTGACCACGTGCCGGACAGACTGGTCGCCGCCGTCGCGCCGCCCGTTGACGGCGGCGTACTGTTTGACGGCGTTGTGTTGGTGGTCGTCGTGCCGGAGGCGGGCGTAGCCGTGGGAGTCGGGC